>CAKZYM010000707.1 GCA_937884685.1 uncultured Calothrix sp. | reverse complement strand
TCATATTATTTCTGATTCTAATTTATGATTCCCGGATACGGGATTGAAACAAGTATTGCTTCTCATCAAATCATAAGCCCAAAGCGTTTCTAATTTATGAATCCCGGAAACGGGATTGAAACTTGCTAATAATCGAGCCGTAGACCGCTTGCAATCCAGTTTCTAATTTATGAATCCCGGAAACGGGATTGAAACAAATAACTTTTAGATTGATGGATGAAAGTAGCGATAGTTTCTAATTTATGAATCCCGGAAACGGGATTGAAACGTATTTGAACCTTTCTACTGGATGAAAGACATAGAGTGTTTCTAATTTATGAATCCCGGAAACGGGATTGAAACTACAAAAATATTTCTACCAATGAACCAACCAACCCCAGTTTCTAATTTATGAATCCCGGAAACGGGATTGAAACATGGAACTAATGGGTCTAATGGAAAAAATGGGAATGAGTTTCTAATTTATAAATCCCGGAAACGGGATTGAATCGCCGTTCTTCTAGGACGGCGAGGATGTCAAACTGATAAACTTCACTTTATAACCCGTTTTCGCGGGTTCCGCTTGTTTAGCCGCGATTTGAATCGCCAGGTACTTGAAAGACAACCTCCAAAACTTAATCAACCTCCCTCCCTATTACTCTACAAAATATGGCAAAACCTTTTTAGGAGATAGTCTAAAATTAATTAAAGAAATCCCAGAAAACAGCATAAATTTAATTATTACTTCTCCACCATTCGCGCTGACTCGTAAGAAAGAATATGGCAATGAAAGCGCGGATAAATATATAGAATGGTTTTTACCTTTTGCTAATGAATTTAAAAGAGTTCTTGTCGAAAATGGCTCTTTTGTATTAGATTTGGGCGGAGCTTATCTTCGAGGTAATCCGATTCGCAGTATTTACCAGTACGAGCTTTTAGTCAGACTGTGTAAAGAAGTTGGCTTTTACCTGGCTCAAGAATTCTATCATTACAATCCTTCTAGATTACCTACTCCTGCTGAATGGGTAACTATAAGACGTATAAGAGTCAAAGATTCAGTTAATGTAGTTTGGTGGTTATCAAAAACTCCTCATCCTAAAGCTGATAACCGCAAAGTTTTAAAACCTTATAGCCAAAGCATGAAAAAATTACTCAAAAAAGGCTATAAACCAAAATTACGTCCTAGCGGACACGATATTTCTGATAAGTTTCAAAAAGATAATCAAGGTGCAATTCCACCAAATTTATTAGAAATTGCTAATACTGAATCCAGAAGTCCTTACTTGCGACGCTGCAAAGAAGCAGAAATCAAACCTCATCCAGCACGTTTTCCCAGTGGTTTCGCGGAGTTTTTTATTAAATTTTTGACAGATGAACATGATATCGTTTTAGACCCTTTTGCAGGTTCTAATACAACGGGTTCTGTAGCGGAAACTTTACAGCGTCGTTGGATGTCTTTTGAAATTAATGAAAATTATTTGATTGGTAGTAAATATAGATTTGACGATAGCAACTTCAAATAAATCTTTTGTTAATACGCAGTTAACACTATTCAGAGTTGGTATAAGTCTAAGTATAATGCGCTTTTTTATAAATTTTCTTTAAAGCAACAGTAAAATATTTGTGGATATACTTATGTAGATTTGCTGAACTTAAACACGCAATTGTAAAAACTTCATCAAGTCTCCGAGTATACCGAAATTTCTTTGTAAAAAATTTAATAAATACAGTAAAAGACCGCTTTACATCGCTATAAGATGCATTTAAAAATAATAGATACAGTGATTTAGCTTTTGTCAGAATTTCGTCAATTGAACAAGCTAATACCGTTATTTGAGTCAGAGGGGAGGAAAGAAAAAATATATATGAGAAACTTGTATTTACTCGCAACAAGCTTGTTAATCGGATTGACGGTACCAACATCGACTTTCACAGAGCTATCAAAACTCAAACCAGAGTATTATCAACTTATATTAAATCGCAAAGACGGCTGGCAAACCGTAAAACGAGAAGATACAGCTTCAGCCTCAGACTCTTTACCCCCAGCTTTTTCAGCCCCATCACAATCTTTTTATAATCCTCCTCGACCTGTAAAAAGAAGATTAATTTCTGGAAGTCAACTTTATCACGAAAGATTAGCAGCTTTGAAAGCAGGTTATATTTATACTCGCTTGGCTAATGAAAAGCGACAATCGCTTTTAGTCACTAGAAGAAAACCTAAATTAACATATCAAGATTGGAAAAGATTGTTAGCTCTAGAAGCTAGAGCTATGACCAGAGGACAAGGAAAAAACCGCTTGAGCATCATGCTGGGTGATTCTCTGAGTTTGTGGTTTCCTACCAAGGGACTTCCAACTGGAAAATTATGGTTAAATCAAGGAATATCAGGCGATACTTCCACTGGAATACTTAGAAGACTATCAGCATTTTCTTCAACAAAGCCAGAAGCAATTTATATAATGGCTGGAGTCAATGATTTAAGAAAAGGTACTTCAGATAAAGTAATTTTAAGCAATCATCGTCGAATCGTTCGTCGTTTAAAAATTACTCATCCTAATAGCTATATTATTATTCAATCGATACTACCAACTCGTCGTCCAAAAATTTCCAACATCCGAATTCGCAAACTTAATACTCAGCTAGCACGTATCGCAAAGGAAGAAGGAGTTAATTACGTAAACATTCATAAATGGTTTACCGATTTTAAAGGAGAATTACGACAAGAATTAACTACCGATGGCTTGCATTTAAGTTTAGATGGCTACAAAGTTTGGCAATCTGCAATCGAGCAAATAGAAAAGAAGCTAGCTATTTCTAAAGTCGTGAAAAGTGAAAAGTGAACAGTGAATAGTGAGCAGTCAACAGTCAACAGTCAACAGTGAGCAGTGAACAGTGAACAGTCAAGATAACTGGTTGCTAGGTTGAACCGATTTGTGAAAACGACTATTTAAGGTTAATGTAAAATCCATTTTTTGGTCGATTTCTTAACTAACGTCAGTTCGGGTTAAGGAATTAATTATAATTTTGACAACGAATTGATATCTCAAATAACGTAATTACGTTTATAAATACTATTTTAAATCGACGACATAATAAGGGTTTCAGCTTATCCCGAACTCAGGTTAACTATCAAATACTTTATTAATTTTGACTTGAATTAAAATTCTCAAACACCTCCTACTAATCTAAAAAATTTTAAAGTTAAAATCAAATTAATAAGTATGTGAATAAATCAAAAGGATGAAAAAAATGGATAAAACAGAAATAGCCAGATATTTAGGAAAAGTCGGTGAAGAATACGAAAAAATCGTCAAATGCCGCTTATATTCGGATTTAAATGTAATCTATGAATGGTGGATTCCAAATACCGAAATGTACCATCACGAAGAAATGAAATTTGAAGATATTGCTATTGAAATACAGGTTGAACTTGCTAAAAGTGCAATTCAAAATCCTGGTTTTGAACAATTATCGAATGATATTAAAGAGTTACTCAACCAGAAAAGTCAGATAACTAGCAGTTCTCAATAGTCATCACCAATTACCAATTACCAATTACCAATTTCCAATTACCAACTATAAATTTAAAACTAATTTAGCCCTACTTTTCGAGGGTAAACGATTCTTTCAGCAACCAACATTGAATCTGGGGTTTTGGCGTAAATATCAATTACCAGTATCGCTTCAAATATCCAAAATGCGCCTAACCCAAGCTAAAATTCCTCATACCCAATGCCCAATTTGAGTATTAATTCCTTCATAAAACGCAATAATTAGTTAAGATGAGCTTAATCTTGTTTATCTTGACATACGTAAATCCCACCATTACTAATCCCATGCAGTTAAATAAAAGTGCGCCCCTGGATTCTTCTTTCCTAAAGCCATTGCTACTAATTTCGCCTTTTTTCCTTTGGGGTACGGCGATGGTGGCGATGAAAGGAACTATACCGCACACTACGCCTTTTTTCTTAGCTGGAATGCGACTAGTACCGGCTGGAATACTGGTTTTGATTGTGGCTGCATTTATGGGTAAACCTCAGCCTAAAGGCTGGAAGGCTTGGCTGTGGATTGCTCTGTTTGGATTAGTTGATGGAGCGATTTTCCAAGGCTTTTTGGCAGAAGGTTTGGTGAGAACTGGTGCTGGTTTAGGTTCGGTAATGATTGATTCTCAACCTTTAGCTGTAGCGCTCTTATGTTCGTGGCTATTTGCGGAAAAAATCGGTTTATATGGATGGTTGGGATTAGCAATCGGGGTTACGGGTATTAGTCTTATTGGTTTACCCGATGAATTAATTTTCAGTATTTTCTCGAATACCTCCGAATCGACATTAACAATTTCTCAATCATTTTTCCAGAGCGGCGAATTTTTGATGCTGCTAGCTGCTTTAAGCATGGCTGTGGGAACTGTGATGATTCGCTTTGTAACTCGTCATGCAGACCCTGTTAACGCTACCGGATGGCACATGATATTGGGTGGTTTACCACTATGGGGAATTTCTGCAACTACTGAATCCCAACAGATCCAGAATTTAGTATCTTCCGATTGGGTCGCTTTGGGTTACGCAGCTATATTTGGCAGCGCTATTGCTTACGCAGTGTTCTTCTATTTCGCTTCTAGTGGGAATCTAACCAGTTTAAGTTCTCTAACCTTTCTAACCCCGGTATTTGCATTGATATTCGGCAATATTTTATTAAACGAAGTACTGACTCCTTTGCAATGGGTAGGGGTAACGATAACTTTGATAAGTATTTATTTAATCAATCAACGCGAGAGTTTAGGAGAGCAAAATCATCAAGAAGCTTTACCCGAAACTATTAACCACACTGCTTTAGAAATACCCGATAAGCAATTGAAGCCTTTGAAAATAAAATTCAAACAATCTGAACCAGAGATTTTTAATTAAGTAAACATGATCCGATTTGCTGTGTAACTCTTGTGGTAAAGTCATCCTACCCGTATTGATGTGACTTACAGAAAATCATCGAAGGTCTATTTATCTACTGATTAAATTTTTTTGTCAAGAAAAAAGTTAACATTTAAGAAAATAAAAGTTATGGTTGTGTCGATAACTTTTACACTACTGTTTTGCTGAAATTTGCTGTATGAGGCGATGCCATTATTCTATAGTTATATTTACTTACCTGAGTTGCTTTGGATTTAACATTAATCCGGCAGTCGCAGCTAGTTATGATGCCAATTACCACAAGGTATCATCCTTCCTTAAGGTTGCTCAAGCTGACAACTCAGATACAACTTCGCGCACCAACTTGAGAATAGGTAGCAGGGGAGAGGACGTAAAATTACTTCAAACCCAATTGAAAAAATTGGGATATTACGATGGCATCTCCGATGGACAATTTGGTGAAAGTACCCGTGATGCTGTTATTGAATTTCAGCTAAAGAAGAAAGTGCTTGCGGATGGTGTCGTAGGTAATCAAACTAATGAACTTATAAAAGCAGAAACTTTAAAACAAAATAATTTTGTTTCCACTCCTACCCCAGAACCAGCTTCCGAAGACGTTGCAGAAACAGAAAAGCCTTCAAAAAGTAGCAATGGTTGGATTCAGCTTGTCTTTATAGTCATGGGATTGTTGGCTGGTGGAGGTGTTTTATTCTATTTATTTAAGCTGTTTAGACGTTCTAAACAACCAAGCAATCGTGCGATTTATGATGATGACAATGATGATGAAACTTACATAGCTCAAGCACCTGAATATGAAGTATCCCAAGATGATTTTGTAAATAACAACCAAGATCAAAAATATTTGACTGGGACACAAGAGGATAATCTTGAAGAAGTAGCGTCTACCGTTCAACCATCTGCACAAATAATTCCTACAGAAAAAACTTCTTCTCTAGCGAAGCTAAACGTTGTAGATGAACTAATAGAAGATTTAGACAGTTCCAACCCCACACAACGACGCAAAGCCATTTGGGAATTGGGACAGAAAGGAGATTCGCGAGCAATTCAGCCATTAGTAGAGCAGATGGTTGATGCTGATTCCCAACAAAGAAGTTTAATTTTGGCAGCTTTATCGGAAATTGGTACTCGCACCCTTAAACCGATGAATCGCGCTTTAGCTGTATCAATGCAGGATGAAAGTCCTGATGTACGCAAAAATGCTATTCGCGATTTAACCCGTGTGTATGACGTAATGGGTCAAATTAGCCAAATGTTGTCAATGGCCATGGAAGATGAAGACCCAGAGGTACAAGAAACAGCCAAATATGCAGTTTCGCAAATGAATCGTATCCGTGTTTTACCATCCGAGCCACCACAACCACAGCAGCCACAACTTCCAGAAGAATGGGAAGAGAGTAACAGTGAGCAGTGAACAGTGAACAGTTAGGAGTTAAGAGTTAGGAGTTAAGAGTTAGTTATCAGTTTAGGTTTCTCCTTGTCCCCTCCCATCTCCCCATTTCCCTACCCCTCACCCCTCTAGCCTTAAGCAACACGGGCATTTAATATTTACTTAATATTAAGCCTTGAAAATTGCGGATGAAATTACTTTTGGTTTCTACACCTGTCGGACCTCTGGGTTCTGGACTCGGTGGTGGTGTGGAATTAAGTTTGTACAATATTGCTAAAGAAATTATTCGTCGGGGACACGATTTACAGATTGTTGCTCCTGCTGGTTCTACATGGGATGACTTACCCATGATGCAGATTTCGGGAAATCTACAAATACTAGCCCAAAATTTAGAACGTACAACCCCGATTACAATGCCAAGTAATCCCGTTTTAGCTAATATGTGGGATTACGTTCGTCAAGTTGAGAGTGAGTATGACTTAGTTGTTAACTTTGCTTACGATTGGTTGCCTTTTTACTTGACACCTTTTTTGAAAATTCCTATAGCTCATCTTGTTAGCATGGGTTCTATTTCCGATGTTCTCGACCAGATTATTGTACAAACATCAACAAAATTTCCCGGTACGATTGGATTATATACTAACGAACAGGCTGCTACTTTTCCCCAGTTATCTCCTCCCCTATATTATTTAAGCAGCGGTATTGATTTATCTATGTATCAATTTTGTAGCGAACCCAAACAACAATTAGCTTGGTTGGGTCGTATTTCTCCAGAGAAAGGTTTAGAAGATGCATTAGCTGTAGCAAACAGTACTAACATTTCTCTCAAGATTATGGGTAAAATTCAAGATGAGTCTTACTGGGAGAAAATTCAGCAAGATTACCCAAATGCACCGTTTGAATATTTAGGGTTTTTATCTACTAAAGAGATGCAGCAAGTTGTCCGTCAATGTCGGGCATTAATTATGACACCTCGTTGGGTGGAAGCATTTGGAAATGTAGCAATTGAGGCGTTAGCTTGTGGAGTACCAGTAATTTCTTATAGTCGGGGTGGCCCAGCATCTATTATTCAGGATGGTGAAACCGGCTTTTTGGTAGAACCAGATAGTGTTGCTGGATTAATAGAAGCTACAAAACGTTTGAATCAAATCAATCGTCAAACTTGTCGGGACAGCGCACAAAAAATGTTTTCTTTAGAAGCATTAGGTGAGCGTCTTGAAAAATGGTTTATGGACATTTTGAGTTTTCAATCTTAAAATTCAAAAAAAAAATCTCAGAATAGCTAATTATTTTTTGGTTCATTGTTCGGATAAACACTTACTAGTTATGAACTAGGAAACACAATCAATTTTAGATTTTAGATTTTGCGGAAAGTTTGGGGTGTAGATTCTCTTCCCCCAAAACGCATCCTCGACGGATTTTAGATTATGTCTTCTGGGCATTTCAGAAAGATATTATTCTAGGTTTTGGAACTAAGCTGTTATGAAAGTATTTCTTTCTTATCATCTATTTTCAAGCGAGAAATAGTTAAATCAAAAATATAAAATTTGTAAGCTTCATTACACGAAGACAAACAAGCTACACAATCCAAAAAAACGCATCCGTTATTAAAATCCAAAATCCAAAATCCCAAATCTAAAATCCAAAATAGTAATGACAATTTCCCCATCAATCACTATTACTAATAACCACCAGTCAATGCAAGTCAAAACTAAAAACACCGAGAATTTACTAATACCGCAATCTTTACAACCTGGAGACTTATTACGAGTAGTTGCTCCCAGTGGTGCTTTACGAGAATTGGAAGCATTTCAAAATGGTGTAAATATTTGGCGATCGCGCGGTTATCGAGTGGAAGTAATTCCGGAAATAGAAGATAGATGGGGATATTTAGCTGGTAAGGACGAAAATCGTCGCAGTCATTTAGCAGCAGCATGGCAAGACCCAGAATGTCGCGGTATTCTTTGTGCTAGAGGTGGTTTTGGAACTACGCGAATTTTGGAAGAATGGACTTGGATGTTGCAAAACCAAGAAACAGATAATATCAATATCCAATCTCCTAAATGGTTAATAGGTTTTTCGGATATCACAGCTTTGTTGTGGAGTCTTTACAAAGTTGGAATTTGTGGAGTTCATGCACCTGTAATGACAACTTTAGCGGGAGAACCAGCTTGGTCAATCCAAAGACTATTCGATATCGTTGAAGGAAAATCCATTCAGCCTTTAAAAGGTAAAGGTTGGGGAGGTGGAACTGTTAGCGGTAAATTATTACCAGCAAATTTGACCGTCGCAACCCATCTTCTGGGTACTCCAATGCAGCCAGAACTCGATGGTGCAATTTTAGCAATAGAAGACGTAGGAGAAGCACCTTACCGTATCGATAGAATGTTGACTCAATGGAGAATGAGCGGTGCTTTAGGTAAAATAGCGGGAGTTGCGATAGGTAGTTTTACTAATTGCGAACCACCAGCAAATATTCCTAGCTTTAGCGTTGCGGAAGTGTTGCGAGATAGACTTAGCGATTTGAACATTCCTGTGGTTTCCGATTTACCCTTCGGACATCAAGCACCAAATGCATCTTTACCAGTAGGTATGGTGGCAACTTTGGATGCGGATAAAGGGATTTTGACAGTTAACAGTTAACAGTTATCAGTTATCAGTTATCAGTTATCAGTTACGTCTTATGTGAATTAGTTGCTCAAACCGTTATTATCACTTTGATAAATTAAAAATAGAGATTCAACGAGCTTCAAAACCCTTGTAAAATAAGGGCAATTTTTAATTCACATTAGGCGTAATTTAGTAGTTAGTAGTTAATTGTTAATTTTGAGTTGTTAGCCATTAACTAATCAGCCAGCAAAACCCAATTAGTCCTTATAAAATAAATCAGTGAAATCAGTGAAATCTATCTAATCCGTGATAGCTGTTTTCCGTAATCGACAAAACCCAATAGCTGGAATAGCAGCCAAAATCAAAGCTGTTAAACCTTGGGTCACTAAATACAAAGTTACATCCTGATGTATGACGGGAATAAAATTTTTTACTAGAGAAATTAAAAAGATTGAAATACTAATTAATAAATAGGAAATAGAAGGTACAAAAATCCACCACCAAGAATTTTTTACCTGTCTTCGCAATACCAACCATTGCAATATACCTAGCCATAAACCCGATAAAATATAAGCAGCAGTGGGTAATATTCCCAAAAAGATAGCTGATTGGGGTGATATTTGATTTGTTGAAGCTGCAATAGTCGAAATGTATGAAATCCAAGCTTGAGAAACTGTATTTGCGACCAACCAACCGATAGCAGTCGCAATCATCCACGACCAACCAGATATATATTTACTCAGAGGAATTGATTGGTCTGCTGCAAAAATTAATGCAAATAAACTAGTAGCAACTAATTTTGTAATTCGATACCACAATAATTCATTTTGTACGAAATAAGCTGGTATATTCTCTCGTAGAATTTTCTCTAAAGCAAGACTGGCAATTCCTCCTCCAATCCATCCCAACATTGTCATAAAGGTAAATAATAGAAAGAATCCTCTTCGTTTGGGACGAGGTATGAGCAAGGGGTTTCCTTGCTTTAAATGAGATTCAGATGGATTTTGTGGAATATTTTGAAATAAAGATGGCATAATAATTAACAATAAAGGTAATTACACTTTCACAAGTTTTAAGAACAATAAATATTTTTTCTATTTATTAAAACTTTAATCTGACTATATGACTATCAAGTTCAATATTTTCAACTTGTCTTTTTGCTATTTCTCTTTCTCTTAATATTTTCACAACCTTTATAACTTTAATATCTTTAAAAGTCCAAGTAGTTACATTATTTTCTCAAATAAATGCTTTAAATAGTTATAAGGCTGAATTAACAATCAAATATTAAAATATAATTTTCGGAGCTAATCAAATGCTTAAAAGTGTCTGGGCTGTTGTTCGTGATGGCAAAGTAGAACAAAAGCGAAGATATTCAATTATCGGAAGGAAGTAAAGTTTTAATTACTTTGATTTCTGATGAAGATGAGCAGCAATTTTGGATGAATGCAAGTGAAACAGCTTTGAGTAAGGTTTGGGATAATCAATCTTGTTGATATTTATGCCGAATTACTCGAAAAATAGTGTAATTTTAGTCCGCTAACCTTTTTCCGACCTTTCGGCAATAAAGGTACGTCCCGCTGTTATAGTTAGTTCGGACTCTTCTTCCCAAGATTATTTTATTGTTCCCCTTACTAGTCGAATAAATTCTCTTTTTCCTGGGGAATTTATCTTAACTGATTGGCAGACAGCTCGACTTAATGTTCCTACTGCTGTTAAACGAGGAATTTATACTGTTGAACAAAGTTTGATTATTAAGTTAATTGGTGAGTTATCTACAGAAGATATACAAACGTTGGAAGCATCTCTTCGTTTATGACTTGCTCTGTAAACTAACATAAATTAAAAATCCCCACATTCCAAAGATTGCGGGGATAAATATTATTCAAATTTAATTCAAATTCACTTCAAATTAAAAAGTAAAGGTGAGTTTTGAACTCACCGTAAAACTATTACTTGGACTCGGTGAAATCAGCATCAATTACATCATCACCGCTTGAACCTGCACCTGCATCTCCAGTGGTATCATTAGGAGGAGCTTCACCACCAGGAGCAGCACCATCAGGAGCTTCACCACCAGCTTGCTGATACATATTGCTACCAACTGTAAATAATGCTTGTTGTAATTCTGGCATTACTTTTTGAATCTGCTCGTCATCTTCTTTAGAGACAGCTTCTTTTAAGTCTTTGACTAAACCTTCAATTTTGGTTTTGTCGTCTTCGGGAACTTTATCTCCCAATTCTTGCAACTGCTTCTCTGCTTGATATGCTAAAGAATCAGCTTGGTTCTTACGGTCGATTTTCTCGCGACGTTCTTTGTCACTGGAGGAGAAGCTTTCTGCTTCGTTAACCATTCTTTCAACTTCGGTTTTATCCAAAGTGGAAGCACCAGTGATGCTGATGGATTGTTCTTTACCAGTACCTTTGTCTTTCGCAGTAACGTTCAAGATACCGTTAGCGTCAATATCGAAAACAACTTCAATTTGAGGTACTCCACGAGGTGCAGGAGGAATTCCATCAAGACGGAAAGTTCCTAAGCTCTTGTTATCGTTGGACATTTCACGCTCACCTTGGAGGACGTGAATTTCTACATTGGTTTGTCCGTCTACTGCTGTAGAGAATACTTCCGATTTCTTGGTAGGAATGGTTGTGTTGCGAGGAATAATCTTAGTCATTACTCCACCCAAGGTTTCTACACCCAAGGACAATGGACTTACGTCTAAGAGCAAGATTCCGGTAACTTCACCAGACAGTACACCAGCTTGGATTGCAGCACCAACAGCTACAACTTCATCTGGGTTAACGCTTTGGTTGGGGTCTTTCCCTAATACACGCTTAACTACTTCTTGTACTGCGGGAATACGGGTAGAACCACCAACTAGTACGATTTCATCAATATTATCCTTGCTTAATTTTGCATCGCGTAATGCATTTTCAACCGGGATGCGGCTACGGTCGATTAAGTCCGAGCAAATTTCTTCAAACTTAGCGCGAGTCATGGTTGTGTCCAAGTGCTTTGGACCATCCTGAGTTGCGGTAATGAATGGAAGGTTGATTTCTGTTTGAGTAACGCTAGAAAGTTCGATTTTAGCTTTTTCAGCAGCTTCAGTTAAACGCTGTAAAGCTTGCTTATCTTTCCGTAGATCAATACCTTCTTGCTTTTGGAAATCTTCAGCTAAGAAATCAACAATCTTTTTATCGAAGTCATCACCACCAAGGTGGGTATCACCAGAAGTAGAAAGTACTTCAAATACACCGTCACCTACTTCCAAGATAGATACGTCGAAGGTACCACCACCAAGGTCAAATACCAAGATAGTTTCGTTGCTCTTCTTATCTAAACCATAAGCCAGGGAAGCAGCTGTAGGTTCGTTGATAATCCGCAATACTTCAATACCGGCAATCTTACCAGCATCTTTAGTTGCTTGACGCTGAGAGTCATTAAAGTATGCAGGAACGGTAATAACTGCTTGGGTAATGGTTTCGCCGGTATACTTACTAGCATCATCAACTAGCTTGCGAAGAACTTGTGAGGAAATTTCTTCTGGAGCAAACTGTTTACCAGCTTGAGGACAATCTAACTTTACATTTCCGTTGCCATCACGGACTACTTTATAAGAAACCTCTGTTGCTTCGTGGGTTATTTCTTCGTGTTTACGTCCGAGGAAGCGCTTCACCGAGTAAAAAGTATTCTCGGGATTCATTACAGCTTGACGTTTAGCGATTTGTCCAACCAAACGGTCGCCATTTTTCGCGAAAGCAACAACACTAGGTGTGGTGCGAAAACCTTCAGCATTAGCAATAACCGTGGGTTTACCACCTTCCATTACTGCTACACAAGAATTAGTTGTACCTAAGTCAATTCCAACTACTTTTGCCATGTTTATTTTGGCTCCGTATAACTACAAAAACAATGAATGAGAATATAAAAGGTTTAATTTTGAGGTAACTGGCTCCTAAGAGCGACCAGTAAAGGCATCAATATGAAATCTCAATGAACTAACAAGCCATAAATAAGGCCATCTTAATTACACTGTTATATATACTGAGCCTGTGCAGCCAGTGAATGAAGGGTGGTTTCCCGAACACGCAATTGGACGGTTATGCTTCATAGATTCTTTATGGCTTACTATGGCTCAATCAGTGTTTGCTTGCACAATGACTAATGTATGAGAATTAATACTATGAGTAATTCGGGTGAACCGTAACAATAGTGTGGTGTTTGCCGTCTTTTGAGAGAAAATAGGGCTAATTGTTGCCCAAAAAAGACTTAAGCAGCAGTATTTTTTCTCTTCCCAACAGCAATCAGTGTGAAAACAGACAGTATCTTCTACCGACTTTTTAAAGAACTACCCAGCATCTTTTTTGAATTAATCGGTGATTCATCCCAAACAGCAGATGATTATGAATTCTCGTCAGTTGAAATTAAGCAAACAGCGTTCCGAATCGATGGGGTTTTTCTTCCCGTTCAAGGAGAAGATAACCCGATATATTTTGTAGAAGTCCAATTTCAAACTGACGAAGAAATTTATTTAAGACTATTTTCTGAAGTATCTTTATACCTCCGACAAAATAAACCCAAAAATCCTTGGCAGGGAATAGTTATTTATCCCAGTCGTATCATAGATACAGCAGATATCAATCACTACAAGGAATTTTTCCAAAGCGGACGAGTAAATGTAATCTATCTAGATGAATTAGGTGAGACAACTTCGCTTCCAGTAGGAATTGCTACTATAAAACTAATAATTGAAGATGAAAATACAGCCATTGTCTCAGCCAGGGATTTAATTGCGAGAACCCAGCAACAAATCAATAGCGAATCGCAGCAAAGACAGTTATTAGAATTAATAGAGACTATTCTGGTTTACAAATTTCCCCAAATGAATAGAAAGGAGATTGAAGAAATGTTTGGATTAAGCGATTTGAAACAAACCCGAGTTTATCAAGAAGGAGTGGAAGAAGGAAAAGAAGAAGGACGTATTGAATCTATACCTAGATTATTAAAATTAGGACTAAGTATAGAACAAATTGCTCAGGGTTTGGATTTGGATTTAGAAGAAGTTAAAAGACAAGTAGAAAATCAAAATCAATAGAATAAATAGAACATAGATAATTGTATCCCTTTACTTAGTCCGCTTTCACGGCGGATTTTATTTATTAACAGTTTCAACCGTCAAAATAATTTTTACCAATTACCCATTACCAATCCCCCATTCCCTATCCTCATGCTCTCCCCAGAATTAAAAACTAAACTTTCAACTCCTTTAAAAATTGGCTCTGTAGAAGTTAATAGCCGAGTTTTACAATCACCTTTATCCGGTGTAACTGACATGGTATTTCGACGATTAGTACGTCGCTATGCTCCGGATTCTATGATGTATACCGAAATGGTTCATGCTTCGGGATTAGCTCATGTTAAAGAGCTACCAAAAGTCATGGATGTTGATATCAACGAGCGTCCGATAAGCATCCAATTATTCGATTGTCGTCCGGACTTTCTTGCACAAGCTGCTCAAAAAGCAGTTCAAGAAGGTGCTGATACGATTGATATCAATATGGGTTGTCCGGTAAATAAAGTAACTCGAAAAGGCGGCGGTTCTTCACTTTTACGACAGCCAGAAGTCGCGGAAGCAATAGTAAAAGAAGTTGTGAATGCTGTTGATATTCCAGTAACAGTTAAAACTCGTATTGGTTGGGATGATGCGGAAATTACGATTATTGAATTTGCAAAAAGAATGCAGGACGTAGGAGCGCAGATGATTACGATTCATGGACGTACTCGCGCTCAGGGATACAACGGTAATGCTCGCTGGGAATGGATTGCTCGGGTAAAAGAAGTACTAGATATTCCCGTAATTGCTAACGGAGATATTTTTTCGGTTGAATCAGCAATTCAGTGTTTGGAAATAACTGGCGCTGATGGGGTAATGTGTTCTCGTGGTACTTTGGGTTATCCGTTTTTAGTAGGAGAAATTGATTACTTTCTCAAAACAGGAGAAAAGTTACCCGCTCCCACAGTAATTCAGCGTTTGGAATGCGCTAAAGAACATTTAAAAGCATTATGGGAATACAAAGGAAATAGAGGAATTTATCAAGCACGAAAACACATGGCTTGGTATGCAAAAGGTTTTGAAGGTGCTGCGGAATTAAGACAGAAATTCAATCAGGTAGAAAATGTAGATGATGGAGAAAAATTAATAAATCAAGCAATAGAAAATTTGATTGTTAATTGTTAATTGTTAATTGGTAATTGTTACTTGCTACTTGCTACTTGCTACTTTTTACTTGCTAATTCATAAAAAAAATAGAGATGTAGTAATTCCACATCTCTAATTCTTGAATATTGATATTTTTCTCAAAAAAGCTATCTTTAAAATTCTTCAAATTCTCCAAACATCTCCTCGAAAAGCTCATCAATTATTTCTTGATTTCTTTGTTGTAAGACTGGTGGACCTGCAAGAAAATCTTTAATTGTTATTTTCTTGTCTCGAAAATCTTTTATAAAGTTACATATTGAAGAAATTACTTCAATTTCAGATTCTATTTGCTCTACCGTTTGAGTAATCGGGTCTATTCCTTCTTTGACAGCTTTCCTATAACCCGAAACCATTTGTCCTTCGTTGGTATTTTTTGCAAGTCTTAACTCACCTTTTAAATTTTCATATTGGTTTTTCAGAAACTCATTATGTTGCTCTAACTTATTACATTGTCTGGTTAAATCATCTTCGCTATTAATTGAGAATGATTCTTCTACCTGATGCAATCTTTCAATTTCCAGCAATCTAGCTAAATCACCGTCTTGATAAGCTTTATTAATTTCTTTCATGATTTCCGTATGGTGCATCTGGATATCACTATCTGTTACTTTATCAGGGTGAAATATCTCGGCTAACCTGAGAAATGTCTGACGAATTTTTTTCGATTCACTATTTCTAGTTGCAGAAGAAAAATCTGGTTGTGTTTGTTGATATTGTTGCTCGGAACCTTCATAAGTATCGCTTTCTTCATTTTTTGAATCGGAAAAATTATTTTCTTCTTCCTCCATTTCAAAAAAGTCTTCTAAGGTATCACCTTCCGAGGGATTGAATTTAACGCTGATTATCCCTGCTACTTGAAGACTACGATAAACTTGCTCAATATTTTTGCGGGTTTGTTTCCCTAGCTTCCTTTTAGTTAAAATTTCATCAAATACTGAATGTATTTCCTCATCTAGAGATGCCATTTTTTGGAAGCAAGGAGTACATCTACTATGTATTTCTGTCGCTACAGAACGCATTTGTTCGAGAAAATTCTTCTGTTCGGTGCGTTTTTTCTTGATTTGCTTGAGCAACCACTGATGTTCTTTTTCTAAAGCTTCTAAACGAATGTGAAAAGATGAAAGAGCAAGGGAGTTTGCGGTTGTTGCTGTTGCTGTTTGTGTAGACATAGAAAATATAGGTTCGTTCCTGGTTAATGTACCAATTAGAACTGCATTCAGGAGAGTGTTCCTGCCAAACTTCTAATAATTTACTACTTTTTGACATTTTCTGACGAAGCTATATTTTGTGGAGAAAAGCTTTGTTGGTTATAAATACCAAAAATGTCAGTTCACTGTCTTGTTTTTAAACCTACTTTGAATATTGACGATAATTACAATACTAGCGCTTGTAATCTAACTTGGACTAAACCAACTCAATCTCTGATTCTTTTGAAGATAATAATAAAGACTCTTTACTATCATTGAAAGGATTATTAATTAATCTAACTATCCAACGACCTGCAACATCTTCCGGAGCTTCAACTATACCATGTAACTCAAATACGTACTTAGGATACAGTATTTGAACTAAACTTCCGACTCTAAACATATATTACGAAAATTTACTATTTATTCTACTAATTTTATCTACCAAGTCTATCAAAATTATTTTCTTCAATTTTTCAATTTTTCATTTTTTTTGAATGGGGAACCAACTATCCG
>CAKZYM010000706.1 GCA_937884685.1 uncultured Calothrix sp. | reverse complement strand
AAAATTAAGGCCGCAGCACCAGACATTCTTTTTGTAGGATTGGGCGCTCCTAAGCAGGAAAAATGGATATATCAGAATTATCAAGAACTAGGTGTACCAGTATCTCTAGGTATCGGAGTCAGCTTTGAATTAGTTGCCGATATGGTACAAAGAGCGCCTTTGTGGATGCAAAAATGGGGACTGGAATGGCTGTTCCGCTTGATTGTCGAACCAAAGCGTTTGTGGAAACGTTACGTAATGGGAAATCCTCAGTTTATGTGGCTGGTAATTAAGCAAAGATTGGGTTTTTACAAGCTTGCTTGATACATACCTATGTTTTATGTTCGCGTCTAATATTCATGTCTAAAAAAATATTCACTAGACGAAAATTCTTATTTAGTCTAGGTGCTTTAACAGCAATGGGTGCAGTAGTTACAGGTAAAGATGAATTGAAACGTCAGCAAATTCTTGCATTAGACGACCCTGATTGTGAATGTATTAAATATCCTGGAGGTGAGTCTTTAAGAGAACGTGCAGCTAAGAAAAATATTATTTTCGGAGCTGCTATACGCTACGGTCAGATAAAAGGGGACGAACAATATGCTCAACAAGTGGCTAAAGAATGTGCAATATTGGTTCCGGAATGGGGATTAAAATGGCATATAAATCCAGATCCGTTACGTCCTACACCTGAGACTTTTGATTTTACAGCAGCAGACTGGATGCTTGATTTTGCTCGTACCCATAATATGTTATATCGCGGACATACTCTAGTTTGGTACGCAGCTTTACCCCCTTGGTTTGAAAATACAGTTAATCATAAAAATGCCAGAACTTTTCTAGAAAATCATATCAACACTGTTGTTACTCGTTACCGAGGAAAAACACATTCTTGGGATGTTGTAAATGAAGCGATTCAAGTAAAAGCCGGACATCCTGATGGTTTGAGACAATATCCGTGGTTAGAGTTTTTAGGTGAAGATTATATAGACCTTGCTTTTCGTTTAGCCCATAAAGCTGACCCAAATGCAATGTTAGTGTATAACGATTATGGTTTGGAATACGACATAGCTGAAGATGAAGCAAAGCGAAATGCTGTTATCAAGCTTTTAAAACGTTTAAAATCTAAAGGAACTCCTATTCATGCTGTAGGTATTCAAGCTCATTTATGGGGTGACGAGACAAATTTTAATCCTAAAAAGGTAAAAGATTTTTTCGCTCAAATTGCCGATATGGGTTTGAAAATTCTGATTACTGAGCTTGATGTTATAGACAAAGATTTACCACGGAATGTACAAGTTCGGGACAGAATAGTTGCTAAAGCTTATAGCGATTATTTAAAAGTTGCTTTAGAAGAACCAGCAGTAATAGCTGTTATCACTTGGGGATTAAATGATAAATATACTTGGTTGAGTGAGTTTCAACCCCGAAAAGATGATGCACCTGTTCGTCCTCTACTTCTTGATACAAATGGCAAGCGTAAATTTGCTTGGAATGCTATAGCTCGTGCTTTTGATGCAGCACCAAATCGTTAATTTATTACTTTTAATAGTATTCTTTACTATCTAATAATGAAGTCAAAATCTAGCATATTTTTTGTATTAATTAATTATTTTCAACTAATTTATATCTTTCTTTAAACGGGTAATTAACCCGTTTTTTTTATTTTATTCCTAAAATCATGAGACACTAATTGTTTACTTTTGAACTAATTAATATTTGTATTTATACATATATACTTAGATGAATTTTAAGTTAATAAAAAGCAATTAATAAGTTTATTATAATTACCCAGTATGATTTTAATTTTGTGGTTTTTATACAAAATTATGTGTCACAATGATGTCACGAATATACAATATGATTTGTATAGAGATAACCAATCATTTATAAAAAATTATGTCTTTTGTTAGTGAATTATCAGGGAACAGTCTATTAGATTTACGGGCACCATCTTTAACACAGTTACGTAAGAGAATTGGTGCAATATGGCTTCGTAGAATAACCCTTGTTGCAGTAGATGCAATATGCTTAGGATTAGCCTGGAAAATATCTCAAGCGAGTGATATAGCCTCTAACACCAATTTATTTAAACAAGATAATATATTTTTTATATTGTCAATTGTTGCCATCCAAATCTGTCTAATTGCAACTCAAGGGCTGTATCAAGCTGGAGAAAAGCGACGAGACTATTTTAGTCTCAGCAAAACAATAACCTTCTCTTATTTATTACTACTACTTTTTGGATACCTGTACTTACAAAATAACCTATTCACTAGAACAACTTTTATTACAGCATGGCTGTTAAACATAACAATAGCTTGTTCGGGAAGATTCATGGTAGATACTGCCATAATGCGTCTCAGAAAACAAAATGTTATTACTTGTCCAACATATCTAATTAGTTCTTTAAAAGATAAAGAGAAAGCGCTTAAGTTATTAGAAAATCAGAATTGCTATAATATCGCCGGCTGGAAGAATGTTCATTTAATAAGTTTGTCAAAAGGGAATTTAGCTGCAACCTTAGATGAAATTATTAGTAAAGGAGTTGCAGAAGTTTTTGTCTGCTCCTGGGAGTCCATAGAACATAGAATGTATCTCTATTGGAAATTAAGAAATGCAGGAATTATCTTACATATTTTACCTATTGAGTTACAAGCAGTAGAGCAAAGATTAGAGTTAAAAATGCTTGGTGGTATTCCAATACTAAACTTTTTACCTCCAACCATAACAGGTAGTGATTTCTGGTTAAAAAGGTATTTTGATTTTTGTAGTTCAGCGCTATTTATCTTATTTGCTTCACCAATTTATTTATTGATTGCATTATTAATCAAATTAGATTCTCCAGGACCGGTATTTTATAAGCAGACTCGTGTTGGTTTGCATGGACAATCTTTCAAAGTATGGAAATTCCGCACAATGGTGACGAATGCAGATGAATTACAAAAACAGTTAGAAGCTCAGAATGAAACGAAAGATGGAATTCTGTTTAAAATCAAAGATGACCCACGCATTACTAGAGTAGGTAAGTTTCTCCGTCAATATAGTCTAGATGAATTTCCTCAATTGTTTAACGTCCTGTTCGGAGAAATGAGTTTAGTTGGTCCTCGTCCTTTACCTGTAAGAGATGTACAGAAATTTTCTGACCACCACTTTATTCGTCAAGAAGTTCTCCCCGGAATTACAGGTTTGTGGCAAATCTCCGGTCGCTCAGATATTATCGATTTCGAGAAAGTGATTGACTTGGATAAAACCTATATGGAAAACTGGTCGCTTTCATTAGATTTGCAGATTATTCTCCAAACCATCAAAGTTATTGTCGAGAAAAAAGGAGCTTACTAAAAATCTATCCTTTTGTTAAGCAGGTAATACTACTACTAAAAGAATAATTAATTTTGAAATGATGTAGAGATGGATGGAAACAACCTCTCTACATTTTTTATTAGAAGCTTTAATAGTTCGTTTTAACCGTGACTGTTGAGAGACCTAACATTTAACCTCTCCACAATTCATCGGGATTTTGAAATTAAGAATAAACTATCAATCCCCCTGCGGATACTCTTCCCATAAGCTTGTAATTTCCCGCAAACTTTGGAAATCTCCATCACCAAGTATGAGATGGTCTATCAAAGGTATTTGTAAAAATTGCGCTCCAGCTAATAATTGACGGGTTAATTCTATATCTTCTGGACTGGGTTCGAGGTTTGCTGAGGGGTGATTGTGTGCAACTATTAAACGAGTTGCACCTTGACGTATCACTTCCCGAAATATCTCGCGAGGGGGTGCTAAAGTTTCTGTTGCTGTTCCAATCGTAATTACTTGGGTTCCTATCAAACGATTTTTCACATCTAATAGCACTACCGCAAACCTTTCTTGCTGCTGGAACATCAAATCTTGACTTAATGCTGCTGCTGCTGATGCAGGACTATCAATTAATGTACCTTCTCCAGGACGAGATTGAAAAGCACGTTTACCCAACTCTATCGCGGCTAATATCGCTGTTGCTTTAGCTGGACCAATTCCAGGAATTGTGATTAATTCAGCAGCACTGATATCTCGTAAAACTACTAAAGGTTCGCGTTGATGTTTAGCCAATTCCTGTAATATATATTGTCCCAGACCTACAGCAGATAATTTACCCGGACCTTGACCCGTACCCAATAGAATTGCGATTAACTCAGCAGTGGCTAAAACTTTTGCACCATGAGTTAACAAGCGCTCTCGCGGACGCTCGTTTTCAGCCATATCGGCAATTCTAAGGCAGTAGGTCATATAAAAACTGGAGAATAACAACGATAGGTTTACCTAACTTTAGTTATCCCAGTTTGAGCCGGAGAATTAACCTTTTTGAAAAGAAAACTAATAATAACATTAAGAAATGAAGAAGAGATTGATAAATTAATCCAATTACCAATTACCCTTCCCCATTCATGGTCAAAGCTTTGCTGGTAAACCTTCTTGAGAAATTTGTGTTGCTTTAAGCATATGGTAAGTAATTAGCAATTGGGTTAAAGCAAGGGGGTAACTTTGGATACTCTCTCCAGTTGTACCAGCAACCTTGCCTAATTCTGGATTACTTTCGCGATCGCAAACGTTTTTTAGGTTAGGCATATCGGCACAAATAATTTGCTCTAATCTATTCACCTGGTCTAATGTAGCGTGCCCATCTACTTCTAAAACATCAACAGGTTTACTCATATCTCTATCTAAATCCAAGCGAATAGCCGAAGTTGAATTACCATTACCTAAATTGATAATTTGCGTAAAATCAGGGTGAGGAATTGTTGGACGCAATACTAAGCGTACATTTAAATGACCGTTGTTTTCCTCGGAGTCATCCTTTGGAGGATAAAAGCTGACCACAATATCCGACCATTGACGTTGGGGACGAATAAATTTTTCTGAATCTGGTTCGCGTTGTTTGAGTGCTTTTAAAACCTGCTCCTCGCTGTATCCGCGCTTTTGAGTATCTCGTTTAATTTTCCAACCAGCACGTAATGACTCGGGAGGGGCTAGATAAACTTTGACATCGTAACACTCTCTTGCTTTACGAGTTGAATAACCCAACAATCCTTCTACTATCACAAATTTATTGGGCTTTATATATTCAGGAGCATCTAAATTACCAGTCGTATGATTGTAAATCGGCTTCAGAATTGGTAGTCCATCACGCAACTGTTTCATGTGTTGCTGCATAATATCCAGATAATTACAGTCCGGGTCGAGCGCTGTAATACCTATTTCTGCTCGCTGCTTGCGGTCATACCTATGATAATCGTCCGTACAAATAACAGTGACATTTTCCGGTCCCAACACCTGTGCAATACCTTTAGTTAAAGTTGTTTTGCCCGCAGCGCTGTCACCAACAATACCTAATATAATCGGACGAGTCATCTTACCACCTTTGTCTAGCAGAGAACGTAATTTAAAATTGTGTACTAATTTACTAATTGTAGGGATTAATGAGAAACAACTCAATAATTATTAAGAGATGCTCCAGTGGTATGTAAGCACCCACGCACTACTCAACCAAGCTACCATCAAGGTTTCTTATGGTTTGCAAAGATTTTTCTCGAATTGTATCAATTAATGAACTTGAATAAATAAACAAACCTGGTTTCTTGTGCTGAAATCAGAAATAAGTAG
>CAKZYM010000705.1 GCA_937884685.1 uncultured Calothrix sp. | reverse complement strand
CAAAACATCGTAGCCTTGAGTATGGAAAGCAGTTGCTAAAGTGGATTTACCCCAACCGGAACCACCCATAAATGCTACACCTTGATTATTGATGTTGACGCAACTAGCGTGAATAACTAACAATCCTCTTTGTCTTAGCAATATGCATAATATAGGACCTAAGATAGCTGTCCGTATCAAAGATTCATCAACATCTTTTTCTGGCTCAATAATTATCTCTTCTCCCTTGTAAATCCATAGTCTACAAATTTCTGGCAGTTCTCCCACAAAAGCTTTACTATTTTCTGCTTGTGTTGCAATCGCATCATCAACTTTTCCGAATCTGATATTAGCATCTGCTTTACCTTCAATTTCAATCAACTCGGGAAAATCTAATTCTGATGCTATGCATAGATTATAAATGTTATAAGATCTCATTGATTATCTAAATATAGTTGTTTAAGATAAATGAATACAGTTTTTTGAGAATATTATTCTCAAAAAACTGTATCTTCATAACCCAGAGAGTCAGAGAGAATACTTACTTTTTTATGATTGCGCTCATAAAGCAAAAGTATAATTCTCGACCTTTAGATTTAGTGAGATTACTAAATGGATAATTAATTATCCATCTATCAATCTCACCGAATATTTTTTACTGATTTGGAACGCCAGTAATATCACTGGAACCAAGGTCATTACCACCACCAATTTCGTCACCATTAACGGTAAAGATGAAATCTTGTCTATTCTCTGTACCACGAGCCTGTGTCATTTCAGTAACGTTGCCGAATGAGGTTAGTTTGGGAGCTACGTAGTTATTTTTCATGATTGGAATCTCCTGATTGTGAGTATAAAATGAATGTGTTTTTTGGCAGATAGCACCCTGTAATTGGACTTACAGCATAACTTGAAATATTAAATTGATATTGATTTCAACTCATAACCTGCCAATACTGTTGGACTTACGACTTACGGTGTTAATTGTTTGTAGTGGAACCACAAAGCTAACATAACAGCCTGCCATGCTGGTGTAATATCTTCGTCCCTGACAACTTCTTCAGATATAATTCGCTGATAAGCTGCGTGCAAAAAATCTGAATCAATGTACTTTTCCAAGTATTTGATTTGATTGGACATCACCTCATCTAGAATTTGGCGATCGCGATTCAAAAACCCATCATCAAAGTTAGGTGATAAATTGGCTTTACCTCCACGCCACTGCACTTTTTCTGGTAAAATTCCTGATAATCCACGACGCATAACAATTCGTCCAAACCCATTAGATAATTTCTGTTCCGCAGGTAAAGCTAAGCAAAACTCAATTAATCGCTTGTCCATAAATGGATGACGAACCTCTAAACGGAAATTCGCGGCGCACAAATCCATTCGTTCTAAAACATAAGGCGATATACCATGTGTTAAAGAGATCCAATGTTTTTCTCTAGTATTTAAAGGTTTATGACTCGATGTATCTAATTTTTGAATTCGCTTGTTTAAACCAATATTTTTTGCAAAGTCACTTCTAACAAGGGGATTATGAGAAGTGGATTCATTTGAATTTTTTTCTGGTTTAGATTGCCAAAATTGCTTGATTTGCTTGAAACAAGGCTTTATTCCATGATTTAATAGCAATTTTTTTCGGGAAACACCAAAATGTTTGTGTATTAACTGTACTCCTTGGAAAAATGCTATCCAACAAAAATTCGTTGCGAACTCTTTTAGATAGGGTAGCGCATGATTCCGAAATGCAGAATATGGTTTTACTTTAAAGTGTTTTGAAGATGCTTTTACTTCAGAAATACAGGTTTTCCAATCACCCTGCCGCGCTAATTCTGTAATCCTATATGTACCGTGAGAAACTGTCGTATCACCATCCAATCCGTCCAAAACAATCCGCATACCTAATTCATTGGCAGTACGGTTCGCTATCCAAGGATAGAAGTGGCTAGCACCTAGGAAGCCTTCGTCTTCATATTGAAAAACATCTTTCAGACTGGATAATGGTCCAACCTTATCACCGTGGATATAGTGAGGAATAAATCCACCCTGCTCAAGGACCGCGTTAATGAAGGGACGCTCGTCGCACTCTTTTATATTATCAAATATAGTAGATATTGTATGTAGTTTAGTTTTCTTTTGAATATTTTCTTTATCTTTTTCACTAAGTATATCTCGCGCTACACAGGTGACAGATGAGGAATCTAAACCACCACTCAACTGAGAAACAATAGGAAAAGCGCTTCTTAACCGACAACGCACTGCTTCGGTGAAAATTTTGCGGAATTCTTCTGCATAAGCAGCATCAGAATCTAACTTAACCTCATGGTTCGGGTCTAGTAACCAATAGCATTTAGAATTTATTCCTTGCTGACTTACCACCATACTATGTGCTGGGGGAAGTCTCATAATACCTTGATAACTCGTAATAGCTTCATCTTCGAGCATCAAATTCAAGTAATCGGCGATTCTAACCTCATTTAGCCGACGTGGAACCTCTGCCAAACACAATAAAGCTTTTGTCTCGCTACCAAAAACGAAAGTATTATTAGAAGAGTAATAGTAGAAAGGCTTCACCCCAAAATGGTCTCTAGCACAAAATAATATCTGTTTACGCTCATCCCAAATTGCAAATGCAAAATCACCTAATAAATGCTCGGGGCAATCTTCACCCCATTTCTCGTAAGCTGCCAGTATCAGTTCGCTATCTACTACTTTATCAGAAGGACGATTATTTATCTGTAAAGCAGTTATCAATTCATCGCGATTATCTATGCGAGCATCTGCTGTAATTACTAAGTCACCCCTTTGATTCACTAAAGGTAATTTTTCTATAAGTGATTCGGGAGTAGTCCACAGCATCCGATGTCCTAAACCGACGCATCCATCAACCCAGATATCTGCACCATCGGGTCCGCGATGCGCTAATATATCAACCATTTTTGATAAGTTTTCGCGGTCTACAGGACGACCGTCAAGGTAATGAATACCTACGATACCGCTCATAATTTAATTCCTTCAAGGGATGGTAGTTGAATGTAGCGTGGTAGATCCGGTAGATGACCGATAACAACGTATCCCTGATATTTAATCCAAGCATGAGCCTCAAATTCTCCTGACTCGCTTCTAGC
>CAKZYM010000704.1 GCA_937884685.1 uncultured Calothrix sp. | reverse complement strand
GCGAAACCAAAAATTTACTTGGTATGGGGCTTTGTATTGATTCCCTACATCCCAATTCCCAAGCCAGATTTAAGCCCGAATATTGGGGTAATAGTGTGGTCATCATTGACGAGGTAATGCAGGTAATTTGGCATTTATTATCATCAAGTACCTGCGTTAAAGAAAGGGTCGCTATTATTAAAACTCTCAAGGAACTTCTACAGAATGTTATTAGAAGTGGAGGAAAAATAATTATTGCTGATGCTGATTTAAATGATATTGCAATTGACTTTATTAAGGGGTTAATTGGTTGGGAGATTAAAACTCATATCATTGAGAATGAGTACAAGTTTAATCAGCCTTGGAAGGTACATAATTTTAAGGATAAAGATGCTAGAAGGTTAGTTACGCTACTCAAAGAAAAGTTAAATAAAGGTGAAAAACATTTACTTTGCGTATCCGGTCAAAAAGCAAAGTCAAAATGGGGAAGTATTGCCCTTGAAGCATTTTTTAAGAAGCATATACCAGACCTCAAAATACTTAGAATTGATTCGGAAACTGTAGCTAATCCCAAACATCCCGCTTACGGTTGTGTCAATAAGATAAACGATGTCATCAAAGATTATGATTTAGTAATCGCTACACCAACGATTGAAACTGGTGTAAGTATTGAAGAAAAACATTTTGATGGAGTGTGGGGAATATTTCAAGGGGTTAGTACTACTGATTCTGTACGGCAATTCTTATCAAGATACCGCGTACCAGTCCCGCGCTATATTTGGGTTAAACCTACCGGGATAGGCTTTATTGGTAATAAATATACTAATTACAAAGCGCTTATAGCTAGTCAAAGAAAGTTAGATAAAGCTAACAGGAATCGTTTAATTGATTGCGGTTTTGAAGAAACTTTAGATGGTAATTTTGAGCCAATAGCTTTAACTACTTGGGCTAAGTTAGGAGCAATTATCAATCAAGGTAAGTGGAATTATTCGGAGCAAGTATTACATGAATTAGAAGCAGAAGGACATATCATAATTGATATTGATAATTCTGATGATTTTATTGATAGCGATGATAGCGAAAAAATAGAATTACCATCTGAGAATCAAGCAGAAAAAACCAAAGCAGAAATTGATAATAACCGAGACGAACAATACCAGAAACATCGGGAGAATGTTGCACAAGCAGAAAGCTTAAATGATACAGCTTACGAGAAATTACAAAAGCAGCAATCCCGTAATGATGATGAATTATTACAGTTAAGGAAAGGGAAATTAGAGCGTACTTATGGGGTAGAAGTTACACCGAGCTTAGTACATAAAGATGATGACGGATGGTACCCACAGATACGATTACATTATTATTTTGATGTGGGTAGGAAGTTTTTAAATAAGAGGGAAGAATCAATAATTAATTCTGCTTTGAGTAATGGAAATGGGGAGTATTTTGCACCGGATACTAATAAAAGTTTTTTAGGTAAAAACATAGACGCTTTAGATTTTCTGGGAATTAATCGACTCTACAACGATACCAATTTTGACAAAAATCACCCAGTAATCCAAGATATTTACAATAAATGTCGTAATAATATTTATGTTTTGAAATTAGCGTTAGGTGTTGATTTTTCTCAGGTGAATAACCCGATTGAATGTACCCAAAGGCTTTTAAATTTAATTGGTCACAAAATGCCTTGTTTGGGTAGATTTGGCAGTCGGAGGAACCGCGTAAGGAAATATGGTTCTCCCCATGCTGGATTTGTGCGAGATGAGAAAACCAAAAAAATCATTTTGGATAACGGTCAAGCGGTACCGCTACCAGATGGTAGGGAGGAAGTTTTCTTAAACTGGATTGAACGCGACACCAAAGCCGAACAAAAAGCAATCGAGCAGAAGCGGAAATTATCCGAGCAAAAAGCAGCTACCCAAATACAGGATGAATGGTTACAGCAAGATAACTTACAACACATTGCTGATATTTTGCAATCCTGCGATTCAAAAGAGATGGTAAGCGATTTGAGAAGCATCTACCCCGACTACGCACTTAAAGCAGCTGTAAAATTATTACCTGCGAATGTACGAGATTTAATTGCAGGTTGGGTTAAGCAACAGAATCAGTCTGGTTTTCTGAGGACCGCTTAAGTTGTTCAATCAGCTTACGATAACTTTTCCCTGCTTCGTTAGCTTTTTTCATCAAAACCCGACCTTGCTCAAAATTGTCATTTGCGAATTCTGCCATAGCTTCTTTACTAAACTGGGACGCTTGAGCAGAATAAGCACGAATTTGAGTTTTTAATTCATTTGTATTATTCATGTTCCTCTATAACAGTTATTAAATTTTCTGCGAACTGAAAAACGTTATCCGCTTGACTCTCAAGCAAGCTAGCATCTTCATAGTTCTCTAACTCGACAGCGGCTTCCGCTTCTGCATAAAGATTTGTACTGATTTGTTGCAGTGCCACATATGCAGCCATTAGAGCATCTGACGTTTGTTTTTCGATTTTACCGTCTCCATAAACTAAATGCTTCCGTCCTCAATATCTCAGTTATTAACCAGCTACGTCTACTAACGTCGGAAAATCGTGTCCACAACTTGCTGTATTTATATGGGGATAACCGGTGTCCACCGTCGGTACTATCTATTTATTTACAAGGGGTGGACACCATCAATTTT
>CAKZYM010000703.1 GCA_937884685.1 uncultured Calothrix sp. | reverse complement strand
AACTGCTGTTTAATATACCACTTCTATGATGCCTGTAGATGTTAACAGCTTGCTTACTTAATTCAAATTTATTCTGCTTCTACAACCTTTAGACAGAAGTTTTTTCCTTAACCAAAGCTTTACCGTGAGAACTAAACATTCGTGAGGTCTACCAAATGGAATCATAAATAGCTAGCAATCAACGTAAACCCCTGATTTTAGCTGGAATTTCCTTGGGTATAGGATTGGAAGGGTTTTTTTGATGGAATCGTACTGCATCAAATCCTGCAATGACATCATATGTTAAGTGATATAAAGCCTTTAACTAATCGTTCCAATATAGATTTAAACAGTTAGGAGTTAGGAGTTAGGAGTTAGGAGTCATAAGTAAATTATTCTTACCTTCCTTTTCTCCCAATCCCCTTCGACTCAATTACCGATTTAAGCGCTTCGCATTTTCCGCCAAACGGTAAAGGCTAAAAGTACAATAATTGAGATGGTAGTAGCAATAATCACTTCGGCGGACATTTTTCTTATAGTCATTCCCAACCAGTTGCAGGCTAAGGTGATTCCCCACAAGATAAGTGCTGCACGTCTCTGGGATAAACCCCAAGCTAGTAAGCGATGGTGCAAATGGTCTTTTCCTGGTGTGCTAAGGGGATTTTTACCTGCTGCTAAACGCCGTACAAAAACTTGGGTAGTATCTAGTACTGGCAGTAGAAGAAATGCAACCGGGGGCAATATTGATAATACTGTAGTTATTTGTAATTCACCTAATATACTGGTTGCTGCTATTTCAATACCAAAGAAATATGCTCCAGCATCACCCATAATAATTTTAGATGGATGAAAATTATGGCGCAAAAATCCCAATGCAGAACCACCTAAAGCTGCTAAGACTAAAGTTGCTGCGGCACGATTGAAAGACTGAGCGGAAACAGCTAGCAAGCTCATCGCGGTGATAAAGCTAACTCCTCCTGCTAAACCATCCATACCGTCCATTAAATTAATCGCATTGGTAATTCCTACCACCCATAGCACTGTCAGCAATGTTGACAGCGTAGAATCGATATGAATATTAGAAGTTAAAGTTAAATCAAAACCAATATCGTTAGCAACCAGTAAAAGCGCTGTTAGAATTTGCACCAGCAATCTAAAAGAAGCGGGTAAGCCGAATTGGTCGTCAATGAAACCTACCAATACCAGTATTGAACCGCCCAGCAACACAGTTAAAACCTGCGCTAATACATCTTCTAATTCAATTGGTCGTAATAAACTAGCAAGAGTCACAGCGGCAATTACTCCTGCATAAATTGCTAATCCTCCCGCATTCGGTAAAGGTTCTTTGTTTAAACGCCGTGCATTTGGCTGGTCTGCCCAACCCACCCGTAAAGCGAATTTACGTATCCGGGGAATTAAATTCCAGCTAAGCACTAAAGCTAATAAAAACGTAAACACTACTGCCAACCAGCCGGAACCTCTGGGGTTGGCAATACCGAGAGATTCAAGGGAACTGTATATATTCATCTCCCGATTCCTTTATTACTGCCAGTATCTATCACAATCGACAACTGTATATTAATCATTTTTGCTGTCAATATCTGTAATCTAAACAGCTTGCATTGTTAGCACTCTTGAGCAGTGAGTGCTAAATTGTAAAACAATAGTGCTTAGTATCTAAAGACATGGCAAAAATCGTTTCCTTTAATGAAGAGTCACGTCGGTCATTGGAGAAGGGAATTAACGCCCTTGCTGATGCCGTCAAAATCACCCTGGGACCAAAAGGTCGTAACGTTCTTTTAGAAAAGAAATTTGGTGCGCCTCAAATTGTAAACGATGGTATCACCGTTGCCAAAGAAATTGAACTGTACGACCCCTTGGAAAACACCGGGGCAAGATTAATTCAGGAAGTGGCTGAGAAAACCAAAGAAATCGCGGGAGATGGAACTACTACCGCGACCGTATTGGCTCAAGCTATTATCCGTGAAGGACTCAAAAACGTTGCTGCTGGCTCCAATCCCATGAGCTTGAAGCGCGGTATTGATAAGACCGTTGAAGCGCTGGTACAGGAGATTACCAAGGTTTCCAAGCCAGTCGAAGGAAGTGCGATCGCACAAGTTGCAACGGTGTCTGCTGGTAATGATGAAGAAGTCGGTAGCATGATTGCTGAAGCGATGGAGAAAGTGACCAAAGACGGTGTAATTACCGTTGAGGAATCTAAATCTCTATCTACCGAGTTAGAAGTTGTAGAAGGGATGCAAATTGACAGGGGATATATTTCTCCCTACTTCATCACCAACAACGACCGGATGACAGTAGAATTTGAAAACGCCCGTATCTTAATTACTGATAAGAAAATCAGTAATATTCAAGATTTGGTGCCAATTTTAGAAAAAGTCGCTCGTAGCGGTCAACCTTTATTAGTTATCGCCGAAGACATTGAAGGTGAAGCTCTAGCAACCTTGGTTGTAAATAAAGCAAGAGGTGTATTAGGAATTGCTGCTATCAAAGCACCTGGTTTCGGCGAACGTCGTAAAGCCATGTTGCAAGATATTGCGATTCTTACCGGTGGACAAATGATTTCCGAAGAAATCGGTTTAAGCCTGGACACCGCAACCGAGGATATGTTGGGAACTGCTCGTAAAATCGAGATTGACAAAGAAAATACCACTATTGTTGCTGCTGGTGATTTGAAAGCCGATGTAGAAAAGCGCATCGGTCAAATTCGCAAACAGCTAGAGGAAACCGATTCCGAATACGACACAGAAAAATTACAAGAGCGTATCGCCAAGCTAGCTGGTGGTGTCGCTGTAATTAAAGTCGGTGCAGCAACCGAAACCGAATTGCAAGACCGTAAATTACGCATCGAAGATGCATTAAACGCAACCAAAGCAGCAGTAGAAGAAGGTATCGTCCCCGGTGGTGGAACTACCTTGATTCACCTAGCGAAAAAAGTGGCTGAAATCAAAAATAGCCTCAGCGAAGAAGAAAAAATTGGTGCCGATATAGTAGCCAGAGCCTTAGAAGCACCATTGCGTCAAATTGCTGATAATGCCGGTGTAGAAGGTTCGGTTATTGTTTCCTCAGTTAGAAACAGCGAATTCAACATTGGTTACAACGCAGCCAGCGGCGAATTTGAAGACTTAATTTCCGTTGGAATTATTGACCCCGCAAAAGTAGTACGCTCCTCTCTACAAAATGCCGGTTCCATCTCCGGAATGGTATTAACCACCGAAGCTTTAGTAGTAGAGAAGCCAGAACCTAAAGCAGCAGCAGGCGGCGGTGCCCCCGACATGGGCGGCATGGGCGGCATGGGTGGCATGGGCGGTATGGGCATGGGTATGCCCGGAATGGGAGGAATGGGAATGATGTAGGTTAGTGGTGAAGCAGTGCGTTGCGGAGGTTCCCTCCGTTGTAGCAACTGCTGAACCCGAAGGGTTAGTGGTTAGTAGCTGGTTCCTAGCCTCTGGCTGGGAATCCATAACAGAAGGCTCTGCCTTCTATAGCGAGGCAGAGCCTCTAGATAAGCATTCCCAGCCTAGAGGCTGGGAACGAGCCTAACCCCTAAATCCCTAAATTCTCTTTAGCCCAAAGAGCCGCTTGGGTTCTATCTCTTAAACTGTTGAAAACGAAGAGAGTTGAGAATTAGAATAAACTCTCATAACCCACAAAATTAATATTAAAAAACCACTCATTATTCACACAATGAATAGCGAGTGGTTTTTCATAATTAATTTTTTAAAATCAAATTTGTTAACTACTTAAATAAAACTACTCCGGTTCCGCTAATCGATTTTCTATAACAATTTATCCCTCACCCTCTCACTCTTTCACTCCCTCCCTAAAATATGAAAGTTAATCTTTCACTCAGCGAGTAATTATATGTTGATTTTTTCTCTTAGCTTTCGTTTTTGAACTAACTTAAAAAAATATTAAATCCATTCTATCTACGTAATTAATATGTGATTGTTATTCAATAAATATTTGCAAGTTTAATAGCTAGTAAATTTTATACAACATATATTTTTACACATGACCAACTTTAACGACTCAGAAATATATCTATTTGAAGATAGCCTTTATCTACTTACCGAAAAGCCTCTAACCTGGGGTGAAGCTCAAACTGAAGCTCAAGATTTAGGCGGTCATCTAGCTGCTATCAATAGCCGACGCGAACAGATTTTTCTTTCTAGCTTATTTCTAGGACAAAGGTCTTGGATTGGTTTAAGCGATGCAGGCAGTGAAGGAAATTTTACTTGGACTACTGGGGAGCCTGTAAATTTTAAAAAATGGAATTCAGGAAGACCTCTTATTAATAATGCCAGCGCAAATTTTGTTGCGATGTCTTCTGGAGGAACTTGGGCTGATTTCGGTGGAACACGAAAATACCAGGGTATTATTGAAATCAAAAACCCCAGTAAACCGGTCATTGCCATTGAAGACTTGGGTATTATTGAACCATATGGTGGAACAAAAGAAGCAGTTTTTCAGGTCAAAGTTTTTGGCGAAATAACAAGTCCTATTATCGTTAACTATGCCACTCAAGATGAAACTGCTTTTGCAAATAGTGACTATACTCCTACCAGCGGTCAATTAGTTTTTAATCCAGGTGACGAAAATACTAAATCGATTAGTGTTACGGTTCGTGGAGACTCAGATGATGTCAGTAACGAAGAATTTTTTGTTAACTTGAGTAGTTCTGATAATGCAATTTTAGGACGCAGACAGGCAGAAGCAACAATACGCGAGAGAAGTGAAGTCAAAACCTTTGGTTCGAGCGCTTATCTATTAACTGATTCGGCGGATAGCTGGGGTAAAGCTAGAGAAGAAGCCCGTACTTTTGGTAAAGATTTAGTCACTATCAATACTCCAGAAGAACAGACATTTTTATCCGGTGCTTATGGGGATAAGCGAAGATGGATTGGGTTAAGCGATGCTGCCGAAGAAGGAGAATTTGATTGGGGTGATGGCAAAACGGCTTATCGTAACTGGAGTACAGGAAGACCTCTTAATAACAACACGGCAAATTTTGTTGCGATGTCTTCTGGAGGAACTTGGGCTGATTTCGGTGGAACGCAAAAATACCAGGGTATTATCGAGACTTCTATTTCCGAGTTGGATGTTAACAACCCATTAAATACTCCTGTTTATCGCTTTTATAATACCCAAGCAGGTGGTCATTTCTTCACATCTTCTCCAGAAGAAAGAG
>CAKZYM010000702.1 GCA_937884685.1 uncultured Calothrix sp. | reverse complement strand
CGCGTTGTATGATTTGGTCGCGATGGTTCTCAAAGTCGCTCTCGTCAAGGCATTCAGCAAAAAATAAGTTAGTGTCAACAATGCAACTTTCCATTTTTGGTACAATTCCTTGGTATTTGTTATTTTCTGGTCTTTCTCTCTATTCCTCTAACATTGGGAGAAGGACTTTTTATTTTGATAGCGCTGAGGACGGCTTGCTGTACGTGTTCTCGGCTGGGAGTAAAGTAGAGCCGCGTACCTTTGATTTTGAGTACACTTACAGAAAGAAACGGATAATCCAACCTGCGGCGCATGTATGCGTTAATCAGAACGCCGCTTCTCTTACCGTTTTTCACCCAACTACTTTCCTAAAATAATTCTGGTCGCGAGACAGCAACAGTAATTAATTGCAATCGTTGCGGCCCGGTTCAATTGTTTGAGATGAACTCCAGATACACCACATTTGGTTGAGTCTGCATAAGTCCCCTGTTTTGTGGAAGTAAAGAACTGTCATAACAGGGAGTAAAAGACAGCATATGAAAGGCGTGGAGCTAAGTTTGAAGGGTAGTAAATAGTAAGTTTTTTCCTGTTTAAGTTCTGCGTTTTGTCGCACTTGCAAAGCCCCCTACAAGCATGGTTACGCCTATTATTCCAGTAACGGGATTTGCTAGACAAGCTAGGCTTGCAATTGTGCTTAATCCAGCTACCCCACAATAAAATCCAAAGGTTACAATCTGACTCATATTTCCCACTTTTAATGCTGCTGACCTATAATTGCTTGAATCTGCTGTAATGCTATCTCCTGGCTCGTTTGGGGTTGTTGACAAACGCCCATTTGGGACAAAAAATCATTCACGTTGAATTCTGATTGAGCCGCTTTGAGCATGGTGTTACTGAACAAGTCAGCGTTTTGATGAACTGCCTGATTGAATGCTGCGTCCTGAGTCTGGTTGAAAATTGCAGCGCGGCGAAGCCCTACTAGGTAGCCCACTGATGCGGCTATTTGGTCATTCTTTAGTACAATTTCATCCGCAAATGCTTCTAAGACTTCTGAAGTATTGGTAATAATCGCTTCCTGAGTAGGCATAGGTAAACTACTTTCTACTGTCGGCGTGATTTCCTTATCTAATGTTTTAGCTTGTACTGAAGAGGCAATATGAGCAGCTATATCTAAATCAATTACATCTACTGTATCTGGATTATCCACCGCACCCTGGAGCATCAATCTATATTGTTCTTCAGTTATTCCTAACTGGTTTGCAGCCCTCAGAACGGGAATTTTTGATGTATCAGTAAGCATTGAGTTATCACATATTCCAAATTTTTGATTGAGTGCAGATATTTGATTTTGAGATAGTTCAGACGGTACTTTTCCAAATAGTTGTTTGCATTTCGCTTCTATTAGCTTCACGGACAGTTGTTGGTTCTGAGCGAATAGTTGAACATTCATTTGATTCGTACTCCTGTTAGAAGTTGATAAAAGTATGTTTGCTGACATCAAAGTGGTTCGCTGGGTTTTGTATGTATTCCTCCAAACGTTGCATAGTTAAGCGGCGCATCCTGCGGAAAGATATAAGCAGCGAAATTACCCACGCTTGATATTCGGTTAGTCCAACGCCTTCTTTAATTGTTCTCCCGTCAAAGTTTGGGTAATCGGTTTCAAAATCAAGTAAGTAATCTGCAATTTCTCGGTAGTTATAAATCGTCTGACGAGAAAGATTTAATTCACGAGCTAGGGAAGCAATAGAGATTCCCGATTGGACACCTCCAATATCAACAAGAATCAAAATCTGTCACCGTTATAAATTTGCTTCTAGCTGATGTAAATTGACTTCGCATAACAATTGAATTGCATTTAACCAGCAGTTGGTTACAGTCAGTTACATCCGCTTGATATTTATGTTGACATAAGTGCTACCATTTTGGCAACTACTTTATATACATTATTCAGAGAATAATTACCCCTAGTGTTGCCTAATTAGTGAATTAATTACTATGGTTTAGGTGTAGCCAATTTATATACTTTATGCCAGCCAGAAATCGCATCATGGTCAACGTCACGCCCGAACTTGAAGAAGCAATTAAAGAGTGGGCAGATGATGAAGGATTAAGCACTTCAGCCCTTATTAAAGGAATTATGGAAGAACTGACAGAAGAACGAGGCTACCTTAAAAAACAATCAATCCTAAAAAAGCAGAAAGTAAAAGTCAGCGAACACAAAACTTAGCATCTGAAAATATTGACGATTCTGTGTTGACGATTAATGAAAATCCTAATTACATTACCGATGAGAATACTGATAATTTTGAAGAGATGGTTAAATTGCCAGTACTAAAACGCACCGACAATAATGTCAAGCTAGTACAAACTTACTTCACTAAAGAGGAGAAAGAGTTGTTTATGCGGGCTTGTGATAGTAGAGCAATGGCTCATGTATTACGATGCTTGGCTTTAGAGTATGCCCGTAAGAAAATAAACGAAAATGGCTAAAAGAATTGAATACTGAAATTTTGATTCAAACCGTATGGGAGTTGAGCAAAATATTAGCTTTGAGCAAAAGTATATGAAAGTTTACATTAATCAAATATAGTTTTTTTTGCTTTGTACAGATCGGTAATGGTGCCATAAGCTGTACAATAAGCCAAGTTGTTAATACTAGACTTGACAAATTTCCTCGCTTTGAAGAGAAAAGTCCGTCTACGACCTGCATCACAGAAACAAAATTTACATTTACCAGGAGGTACAAAGAAGCAGGCAACAAGTTCATTACTCTTATCGCCTGCAAAATTTAGAAAATACTATTTTTAATTTTTTAAATATGCTCGGAGTCGGGTCAAATCGTCGAAAACTAAGAAGTGGTTAGGAGCGTCCAAACTTTTACCATATCTAAGTTGATAGAAAACGAATATGTGCCACGGAGCTACTCGCATAA
>CAKZYM010000701.1 GCA_937884685.1 uncultured Calothrix sp. | reverse complement strand
TCCATGATTTTATTTTGAGTTTCTAGAATTTATAATTGTTCCCTCGACTCAACATCCTTGATTTATAGTCTTCGGTTCGTCTCAGAAAAAATGGAATTAAGATAAACCGTGACATGATAAATATTTAAAGTATCTACCCCAATAAATGAAACTTAATCTAATTAAATCTAATTGAATCTAAATTAACCCAAAGTCGTTTTCGTTATTTATATCATCATTAAGAACTTGATTAAACAGGTAAATCAAACGGATAGTTGAGATTATTGTAAGCTCTTATTTTTGTTATCAATGGGTAATTGCGAGCTAGATAAGACTATCTGATTGAAACTAGCATGATTACCCATATTGATTTCTTAATTAGTTATCGTACAGAAACATCTAATTGATAATTTAACGTACCATTACCACTCGTTTCTTGAGTAACATTGCTATTCGGAGCATTCAACTCAACTTTGATTGGAGACATTGGAGGAGCATAATTTGCCGATATTTCAACTTTATGATTTCCAACTGATAAATAACGCGATAAATCAATTTCAGTGTTCTTGCTGCTGAGATTTTTAATAACTTTTCCATTGACAATGATTTTGCCATTTAATTGACTTGCTGAAGTTTCGATTATCAAAAGATGTGGTTGTGATAGATTCGCAGCACTTAGACTAAGTTGACCGCGTTGATATGTGGAAGAATTACTAGTAAAGGTGGTAGAGCTACTTGAGTTGCTATTCATATTATTCAAGTCATTGTGATTAACAAGATTATTTCCAAAAGCTGCGGATATCGTAATTAATGTAATCGCACTGCATGCAATTAAAAATATTTTTTTCATCAGATTTTATTAGTTATTAATTATCAATTTTTATTTTTTAACTTTTAACTTGTAACTTTTAACTTGTAACTTTAATTTTAATTTTAATTTTCACCAGTCGGATGTGAAACATCAATTATCGGTCATTTATCTTATATTTAATGGTGCGTGACGGCAATTTTTAATTATTTTGTTGTTAACTAAATTTTTTAAGCCGTCACAGCACCCTACAAATGAACAATTACCTATTAACTATTACCCATTACCTATTACCCATTACCCATTACCTATTCTTATTATGCTATTAGCCTGGAAATAAAATCCCCAGGCTAAATAATTTTTAATCAAATTAAACTTGCAAGAAAATCTTACCTTCTAAAAGAAGGAGCTTTGGGTTTTGTAGGTGTTTTCACATGTACCGGAACATCAACTTTGATTCCAATATTATTAGTATTAACACCAGTACGACGATTTGGGTCTCCATCAACTCGCTGTCTGCTATTTCGTCTTTGTTCGCACTTAGAAGACTTGCAAACTTGGGTTGATGTACTAACAGCAGTACTCCCAACGGTACCTTCGCAGTTTTCACCAAATTCTTGAGTTACATTATTTCGTTGTCGTCCTCTTGGTGAATCGTCGATTGAAACTTGAACGTTAACATCAATCGCATTACATCCCGCTAATGCTTTATTTTCTAAAGAGAAAACTAAGAAAGAAGACACGGTAGTTAGCGAGAATAAGCCTATAGTAAGTAATTTAAGCTTCATAAAAGTATCCTTGAAAATTATTGACAGGTAGTTGTTCTAGTACGAACAACAGAGCGATTTTTGCCATAACCACTTTTACGAGTGCTACGGTAGGTTGTACAGTTACCTCTTCTCCTTACTCTTTGACGGTAGACGCTCCGTGAAGGAACAACAATCGCAGAACCACGTTTAACACGACGACGATAAAGTCTTCTTCTACGACCATTTCTGATTCTTATATCACCATTGCGATTGATTGTGACTTTAGAATTACCGTTTTGAACTTTAATACTTCCTGCTGTTGAAATCCCAGCAGGTAATATCATTAATAAGGATAATGCGAGGATAGAAATCGTTTGTTTTGTTGGCATGGTTTATACCTCAAAGGATAAAAAGAACCGATTTTTATAGGGATGAACTACACTTGATTACTATTAAGAGCAGCAAAAAATAATTAAGAAAATCGGTAATATCAGGATTAATACCAGTTTGGAAAAGAATCTTAGAAACGGATTTATTTGAATTTTTTTGACTTGTATTTTTGAGAATCCAAAATCTAAAATCTAAAATCCAAAATAGTATAAGCACTTATCCTCAAACCGCAGACTATTTAAAAGAAAGGTTAGTAACAGTAACGAGAACCCATTAGGAGTTGACGCTGGATATTTACTTGCTCAGCATCTTGTTGAACTACGCTACCATCAACAGCAACACCATTTTGCTCAATTCGCTGACTTGATTGCTGTGACTGGGAATCCTTACCACATCTGCGATTGCGACGACCCATTTTACCGATTCTTTCTTGACGCTGAATGCTTACTTGTCTACCATTCTGAATAACTCGACTACCAGAACCAATCGCAGTTGCTTCTTGGTTAACTACTTGATTAGCTCCTTGTCCTGCAAATGCTGCACTTGGTGCGACTATAAAAGTAGCAGCTAATAAACCGAGGGTAGAAATTTTCTTTATCATCTTTATAGACTCAATTAGTATTGCGTGTTGTGTGTTGTAATTCTCGGAACAAAATCAGAATAAAAATTCAATAGGATTGGACGAGCAGCGAGAAATAAGGTTATCAATAAAAACTTTAGTTCTAAATTTGTATACAAAAGTCCTTATGACAAACCTTGATTTCCCGCTCCCTAATCTGTTCTAGCGATAGCAACCAGTATTAGATACAACAACTTGGTTTTGTTCGCTGACATTACTACTCGCTTGAGCATTATCAGAATAATCTATAGCACCACCATTCTGGGCAGATGCTTGAGTAGAAGTTTGTGACTGATTGCTGTAGCCACCTGGACAGTAACCCAAACGCTTGTAAGCACGACGTTGGCGTAACTTAACTTGATTTTGAATACTTAAAGTATCAGCACTTTGAGCATTTACACCAGAGCCTACTGCACGACCTTGTTGAGTAGTAATTTGTACATTCTCTTGTCTTTGAGAATTAGCAAAAGCCGTACCGGGAGCAATCATTAAACCAGCAGCCAATAAGCCGAAAGCTGCATATTTATTAAACATTTTGAAACCTCAA
>CAKZYM010000700.1 GCA_937884685.1 uncultured Calothrix sp. | reverse complement strand
TACTACAACCGAATTGGTCATACATATAATGGGTGTCCTCACACCCTTTTTTCTTGTCTACTAATAGTTTGACCAATTAAATAATTAAGTGTTACACTTTATTGTATAGAGTTTAATAAGCACTTCAATGAAAAAGAAATATGATAGACCAGGACGACCAATTGGTACACCCGGTGGTGGTAAATATAACTGTACTACTAAGGTTGTAAGGGTTCCCGTAGCCGTAGCAGATAACATCAAAGATATTCTTGATAACTTTGAAGCGATAAAAGAATTAATTGATGATTGGGATTCGAGAGTAGAAGATGCGGCGCATAGGAGTAGTAAGGGCGTACCATCACCAAGATACGAAAAAGCGATGCAACTGCTTGAAGAATTGAGAAGTTTGATTTAGTTAGAAAGCAGTTAATAGCTTGATAGAAAACTTAATTACATCAAAATTAAACCGATGCTGAGCAAAAAATGTAAACAGCATCGGTTATTGTATAAAATCCTGTAACTATTTCTGTGACTCGCTTTCCAATCCCTTTTTTAAAAGATACAACGCTAAATTTGATTTTGGTCTTTCTTCTTTCTTACTTCTTTCTTCTAATTCTAAGTACAATTCTTTGTCCAATGTGATTGTTATTGTCCATTGTCTTCTAGCCATATTTATAAGTATTACCAGTATTACCAGTATTAACGATATCAACAATTTTATTGACATAGCTATATTACTGGTATTATTGTTAGTACGTTGATTACTGGTATTACGTGTATGACTGATATACACACTTCAAATAATCATGTTGAAAGTAGTTTAAACAACGATAAACCGCGTACACGTAGGCAACGTAAAGCACTTCCATCATTACCAAGCACCACAAGTGCAACAGAAATGGTGGATGTGGAATATCGCTGTAAAGTAGACACCACACCGATTACATGGGAACAGTTACCGCTTTACTCGGTATTTAGCTTATGTGCAGATGGTAGTTACCCACAAATAAAGTTGTCAAAATCGAGACGCTTTGAAATCCGTACTGGTAACAGTCATCCTTGTGGTTCCGGACGTTGTTACCGGGTAATGTTTTAGTCGCGTATGCAGCGTACACAGCATAACTGGATTGTTTTAGCAGTAGCGGCAATCGCTACAACCCTTTATTTACAAGTAAAAATCGCAAGTATGGAGCGTACACTGCATACCTGCGAATCAAACTTTGACAATTTTAAAAAAGGTATAGATTATGGTAGCAGATTGGATACAGATAAAACTACCCCGAGTCGGTCATATTGGTAGATTTATTCTGTGGGGTAGCGGTAGGTTATTTTTTAGCTGTTTACTATTTATAGTAGACTCTACAAATTACAGCATTCTAACAGTAAGTACTTTACTTAAATGGTCAAGGCAATCAATTTGTAATTTGATACGAGTTTATGACCAATTACCTTATGCAGGTACTTACGGACAAAATATAATTGATGTCACGGCAGAAGCAATTGATTTTACCGGGGAAATAATTACGGATATTGTTGATGCAATCAACGGTAAACAAGTAATGATAATTGGGGAAATGGGTAGTGGTAAATCAACAGTTGCACAATACCTTGCATATTCGGTTGGTGGTAGCGTCAAAGTATATGAATGTGAGGGTACACCAACTGACTGGCAAGGGTTAGAAGTAATCGGACAAGGAGAGAATTGGGAAGAAATAAATGAATCAATGGTAGGTGATTTAGAAGATTTAACCAACCAATTACAAATTAGGAGAGAGAAAGGGGATAACGGAATAGTAGGTACAGAGAAAGTAATTATTTGTGAGGAGTATCCAGAGTTAGTAAATAAAGTAAATGTTAGTAGTGAATGGCTAGACCGTCACGCCAGACGCGGTAGGAAGGCATTAAGGTTTACTGTTTTAATATCTCAATATGACAGAGTAGCAGCATGGGGATTAGAGGGTAAAGCAGATTTACAAGAGGCATTTTTTAAATTACGACTTGGTAAGAAAGCGGTTAGTTTTGCAAAGCAGTTAAAGAATGATGAGTTAATAGCTTGGTTACGTCAAGATAGGTCACATTGCTTGTTAGATGAACATCCGTGTAAGTTACCAAGCTACCGGGAAATGAAAGCGGTTACACAACGGCCACAGCTACCGAGCGTTTCTCAACCCGTGGTAACTGCTGAAACTACCACACAGCAACCGATAGAGGAGAGAGAATTAAGTGTAACACTTAATTATGAGGATACAGAAATCGGATTGGAAGCGGTTAGCAACGCTGTAATAGCCCTCCAAGGCACGGGAATGTCGGATACAGCAATTATCAAAGATGTATTGGGTTATAGCGGTTCTAGGTACCGTGAGGGGCGGGAAATGCTCAATCTAATAAAACGGGGCGAATTGGGTAATGGAAATAAGGATGCTCGTACCTCGCTTTGAAATACTGGGGTGGTGCTTTGCTTTTTCCCCATATATAACCGCTTTGCACCAAAGCGTCCGCTGTAACTACTGTAATTTGGGGATTTTTTATTTTCAATCTTCCGTCAAAGTACCCCTCTTTTTTTTCACCCCCCCATTTTTGACGGAAAATCGCCCCGTTTTTAATGAGAATCAAAGTCAACAATATTGAGAATCATGTCATTAAGCCAAGATGAAATGTTATCGGTTCTAACTGCAAGTGATTATTTGAATAAAATTTTGCAGATGCAAGATTTATTAAAAATTGTGATTGAGGTTAGCGATACATTCACGGTAGAAAACTGCGAACGCATCCAGTTGGTAGCTGAACTTTACCTAACGTCAACTGAAACACATTTTGAGGAGTTGGATTTTCATCTCAAACGCTTGCGTGAAACACCTTAAAAACAAAGCTTTTATATCGTCCTTATTTCTTTGGCCCTAGTATCGAAGAAACCTTGTTACCAAATATGACCACAATCTGAGATGATGTGTAGCATCGAAAAAACCATTGTTTGAGTCGGACATCGTATTGGTAGCACAAAATACTAAAAACTGTAGTATTTTGATAACTCCCACAACTCGGTCTAGAAGCGTTGTTGAGTCACTGTTGACTATGCGGGCATATATGCCCGTAAAAGCAGTCTAATGGTGATTGAGACATCATGTATTACCTGTATTACGCGAATGAATTATACAAACATGCATTATTCGGTTTGTATTACACAAGTGAAGATAAAAAACACATCATTGCGTATACATGTACTATTTCCGGTTTTACCACTAGAGAAGATAAAACCGGAAATAACAATCTTCAATCTTTATTTTTTAATAGTTTCTATTTTGGTTTAAATAATTAAGTAAATAAACCTAGTAAACCATTAATAAAACCTAAAAACCTTTGAAAAAAGAGGTTTTTAGTATAGGTTTTTTGTACTAATGAATTTTAAATCACACATAGAAAAACCATTTTTAGTTACATATCTCTACATGTAAACGGATATTTGCAACAGATAAGTTGTATGACCACATCAAAAATTTTTTACTCACACTCGAACGATTACATTTATCACAACCCCGTAAATGTATTACAAGAAGACTACATTTACTGTCCGCTCGAATTGGATACCGAATATACACACAACGAATTGCTAGATGGTGAAGAAGAGTTCAAATGTACTACGCTAACCATTCAGGTAAGGGGTATTAGTGAGGAGAAAGGTGTAATATTCGCACATCCGGATAACCCACAACCAAGACACCAAGTACTTAAACACAATGTAGCCATGCTCGACTACCTAGAACAGCATGGCTACAAAGTTGAATTAACTCGGGGTCAGAAGCCCGATGTAGATATGCCAATATTCCAATTTGACATATATGCCTTTTTTGCAGTCGCCGAGCTTCTAAGGCTATTTAGAGGCGAATACAGGGATGATGTCCGAATGCTAGTGACTAATCCTAGTAATTCGGGAATTGAGCAAGGACGTAGGTTAAGAACTTACACCCAATGTTCAAACCAGTACTTTAACTGGATTGAAATGCCCAAATGGTGTCTAACCATTAACGGTAGGAAATTTCGCGTTAGATTAAACATCTACGACACCTGTGCAGTGCATGGAAATGCAAATTACGCGAGTTTTTGTAGTAATTCAGGAGTTGAATTAAAGTACAAAGATAACTTTTCAAATGCAGAAAAAGCGCATATGGATGTTATGTACTTAAAACGACCTGATGACTTTGACAACTACGCATTAGGCGACTTATATAATCATACAGCATTATTAGGAAACATGGAAAACTTTAAGTTAATTTATGAATCCTTAGATTTAGAAAAATACTTTCAACCATCAAAATTAACCATTGGAAGTACAGTATCTAAAATAATTGAAGCATCTATTAAGAAACTGTTTGATGTCCCGATTGATGATAAGGACGTTATTAGCCGTTTCTGCAAGTATGCAAGTGCTGATTGGTTAAAAAGAAAAACAGCAAGTACAGCTTGTTTAAATGCTAAAGTTGACGGTGGTAGATGTAGAAATAATAGACCCGTTGACACATATATAAAAGGTGTACTTTGCGATATCGATATATCTGGATGTTATGGGGAAGGATTAAGAGTACAAACCTATCCTTTAGGTATTCCAGTAGTTATTGATTATCCAATTAAATCAGAACGTAATAAATATCAAACATTAAGACAGTTTTTAAATAAATACGGTAAAGAGTTAGTACCGGGATTATGGCAAGCAAGAGTATCTTTAAAAGATGATTATGAATTAAAATGCAAGCAAGATTATTTAATATCATGGTTCCCTCCCAAAGATATTAGTAAGATGCCTACAGATACAGAATTTGAATATAACGAACAATGGTGGGAAGTAGATAACGTAGGCGATATAAAAATATTAACAAATGAGGTTAATAATGCTATAATTACTCATGATTTTATCCAGTGGTTAGACAATATAGCTTCTGTCAAACAACGTAAAGAACTACTGGATAATTTACTTATAAAAACAGCAATGTACTATCCAGCATCGGAAAGGGTAGATAGTATTAAGCGTTTAAAAGAAAAGCATAAAAGACATAGAGGGGAGAATACAACAGAAGCAAGAAAGTACAGACGTAGCACTAGAAAAATATCAATAGAACATGAATGTCATGCTTGGTATGGTATTAATCTAGGCGAGATGTTTGTAAATACATTACTGTTAGAACGTAAGAAACACCCTAAGAAGACACCCTTAAATAATTTATATAAACTTTGTATTAACACAGTATACGGGGATATGGTATCTCCCTTCTTTAAAGTTGGTAATGTAGTAGTTGGTAATAATATAACAGCGCGTGCTAGGTCGTTAGCGTGGTGTATGGAAAAAGGTTTACATGGATGGCAGGCTATTACAGATGGTTGTGTGTTTGATATAAATAAGGTTTTATATCCGAGAAAGGACAGAAGAATAAATGGTGAAATGGTTGTCGGTATATATTCAGAAACAAATTATAATAATCACCGACTATCCCCATTAGACACATTTTATAAAATAGAAGTTAAGAAAATTAAAGATATTCAACTATATAATATAAAAGATATTAACAAACCCGGTTTAATTATATTTGATGATAACAATAAACGTACCAAGTTAAACCATGAAGATTCAATGGAATGGTTAATCAAAAAAGCAATGACACACCTTGCTAGGCTATTCCCTGGATTAGATATCTTACATGAAGCAACATTAGATATATACGGTAAGATAAGAATTGGTCAATTTGAATTTGAAGCAAAGGGTATTTACGACACCGGAACATTTCACGGAAGTGCAAACTATTCACTTTCCTATAGAGATGATATAAAAATCGCAATGCGTAGCTACAGTAAGAAAAAACATATAGAAGCTAAAATAGAAGATAATGAAGTAGTTTTATCAGATAATTACCAACCAGCAAAAGAGTTTCTAACAGGTTTATATAATCCTCACAATGTAGAGCGTAGTGGAGTATTTATAAAAAACCGCATACTTAAAGTTAATGGTTACAGGGAACATTATGAGAAGTGGCGAGAGACAGATGTTTATCCCGGATGTACCATAGAACAAAGCGGTTTACTTCATGAATTCTCTTTAAGTCAGTTTACATTTCAAACATATAGCCAATACAAAACTTGGAAACAAGAATATAGTCGTTACTTAAGAAAATACGGTCAGTCTTATGAGATGTTTTTTATCAATGAAGATGGTACATTAGATTATCAGCGAATGGTAGAAACGATTGATGAGTTAATACGTAACGGTGCTAAAAACTTCTTTAGTAATTCAGATAAAAGAGAAAGACATACTTATAGAGAATACCGTAAACATAGCGAATCTGAATGCTTAGAGCGAGTAAAAACATTGCTTGAATTAAGATATTTAGGCTATGATATATATGAAAATATTTATAGTGATGAATCACCTCAAAGATAAACGTTTACTACAACCGAATTGGTCATACAAATAATGGGTGTCTTCACACCCTTTTTTCTTATCTGCTAATAGTTTGACCAATTATATAATTAAGTGTTACACTTTATTATATAGAGTTTAATAAGCACTTCAATGAAAAAGAAATATGATAGACCGGGAAGACCAATTGGAACACCTGGTGGTGGTAAGTATAACTGTACTACTAAGGTTGTAAGGGTTCCCGTAGCGGTAGCGGACAATATCAAAGATATCCTTGATAACTTTGAAGCGATTAAAGAATTAATTGATGATTGGGATTCTAGAGTAGAAGCTGCAGCACATAGAAGT
>CAKZYM010000699.1 GCA_937884685.1 uncultured Calothrix sp. | reverse complement strand
AAGTAAGTCTGTACAAATAAATAGAACTATGAATCAGAATGTAAGCATTGCTCAAAAGCTTGGTATTGCTACGTTTCACATAGTGATCCTCCTTTCGGACATACCTTGATAAGTCACATTTCTTCGTGCAAAGTTTAGCCAAAAACAAAATTAGCTTTATTCAAATTAGTTGATTGAGTTCCTAGTAGAATTACCAAGTCTTGAGTTCCACTACTAATCACAGTATTACCTCCATCTTGAGTCAAACTTAAATCGTAAAAATCTAAATCTAAACCACCAATACCTAGAATATCAACTCCTAGTTCAAAGTCGGTGATAATATTAACTCCGTTTGATTTTGGAGTAATAGCAAGCCAGAAAGAATCAGCCCCAGCCCCACCAGTAATAGTGTTACCACCTCCGGTATTAACAAAGAAAGTATCATCTCCATCTCCACCAAAAAGAGCATTATCTCCACCAAGGAAGAAAAGGTCATTTCCTGCCTCGTCCTTGATATGATTATTAGCAGCAGCACTTGTAACATCAACAATATCGTTGCCAGAACCAGCAAACACAAAGTCTCCATTACCATCGAAACCAGGAGTTATACCAACCTTGAGCAAATCATCATTTTCAGAACCAAAAATTCGTCCCAATGTTGTCTCGTCGGTTTCGTTTTGCTCAAGGGGAGCGTCATTCAAAAAGTTTTCTTCAAGAAACTCAACAATCTTATTCCGACCTAATTGAGACTCTGGAAGTCGCCAATACACCAGAAAATTGTGCCACATGCCATCATAAATATCTAATTCAACATTGACACCTGCTCGGTCTAGAACTCGAGCATGTCGAAGCATGTTACTAAGAAATATTTCTTTTGCTCCACCTTGAATTAGAGTTGGTGGAAATCCTTGAGAATAGTCTCCATATACGGGGGAAACATATGGATTCAATTTATCATCTAAGCTTGGAGCATAGACTTGGGCAGATGGTTCTACTTGTAAATCATAGTTTACAATGGGTTCTTCGTCTTTGAGAGTTACATAGCTATCTCCTGTTTCCGTAATGTCAGAAAGTGCTGACAACAATACCAATGCTCCAGGTTCCTCTAGCCCCAAGTCTTGCATCTTTAAGATACTCCCAGCAGCAAGTGCACCTCCAGATGAATCACCCAACAAAGCAATATCCCCAGCTTCATAGCCCTGATTCTTTACACCCTGGATAACGGAAATTACTTCGTCAGTGACTTGCTCAAATTGGGCAAAGGGAGCTCTAGTATAATCCACAGCAATTACCCTAAGTCCCGTGTCCTCTGCTATCGGCACTGATAGGCTGAAGGTCGATTTGGGACTTAGTTGGGTATAAAATCCACCATGAATGTAAATTAAAACTTTTCCATTATCTTCCCATCCTTGAGGCTTGATATCAACAACCGGGACATTTCCTATTTCAAGTTCTGTGAGTGTAGGTTTTAATTCCTCAACAACATCCTTAAATATTTCTGCAAAAAAATTATCATAAAATTCAAAAGTTGTTTGCCAAGCTTCTGAATCATTTAGATTCTCTGGAGGAACTATTGAATCACGGAATTCAACTGTAAAAGTTCTCCAAATATTTTGAGCGGGTTCAGAAATTGTTTCTGGGATACGAAACCCTGACTGGAATAGAGCGGGATTATTGAGTTCCTTAGCTGATACTTGCGGTAAAAAGGCGATTCCTTGTAATTTGTCGTTGAATTCAACCTGAATTTCAGTACCCCAGATACCATCTTCGGCTGTATCTTGAAATACTAGGTCTGAAAAATTTGCACGATTATCATTAGGTAAATACGGAAGTCTTAATATATCTTGTTCTTCTCCAGATACTGAGAAGTCCCAGATGATATCCCGATAAAAACTAGAGACTTCTGAATCCTGATTATTAAGTTTTGATTCAGCCCTTAAAATAAAAGAGTCTGAGCCTTCACCCCCCCAGAGTGAGTTTGAACCACTTATTCCATCCAAGGTATCATTGCCTGCCCCACCTATGATGGTATCATTCTCTTCCAAACCATTGAGTAAAGATTCTTTTGAAGTACCTACGAGAACTTCTGATAATTCCGTTCCTTTAATCAGAGCCATATAGTTAAATCTCCTCAAATTAAATTATTTTTAATGTGAGTTACTAGAATATCGATTGGCAACAGTTACAAAAACAATTACAGCAATAAGCTCGACGACTAAAGCATTCACTCCAGTTGGAGTGTAACCATCAACCACTAAACTTATTGTTCTCCCAAGCATTAAGCAACCTGATGCGATTGCAGCAGAATAAAGCCATTGTGTTTCTTTAAAAGACAATATTAAAAATACAGCAATTGTTAATACAACTCCTCCCATATCGCTTTTTAAAGCATTGATTCCTGTGATACTTCGAGCATCTACTTCAAATAAATTTTTTGCTGTTTCTGGTGAAACCATCCACATCAGCCAGATTCCTAACATCAAAATAGCAATGAGAAAAACGACAGTTTTGAGTACAAATTTCATGGTAATTTTTTTTAATTTAATGTATAAATATTTTATGATTCAGATATTTACAACTACATAAAAATTATCAAATTAATGATATTACATATAGAATAGTATTTATTATTTTATGTCAATTTTTAATTACCCCAAAAGCATCATTTGAACTCCATTTGCAGGAGCTATAGTTAATCCTCTGCGTTGGGGTTTTTCTGGTTCATTATCGACTAAAGCAAGTTGATAATTCGATAAAATTGTAGATAAAACTAATTTGATTTTAAACATCGCAAATGCATCTCCAATACAGCGACGTTTCCCCATGCCAAAAGGTATAAACTCATTGTAAGAGAATTGTCTTTCCAAGAATCTTTCTGGTCGAAATTGTTTAGAATTCGGATATAAATCTTCTCGATGATGAAGTGCATAAATACCTCCAACAATAACTTTACCTTGCTCTATTTGATAACCAAGTAAATCCATTGGTTGCTCAACTAATCGAGGGAAAGTTAAAACTATCATTGGATAAATTCTTAGAGTTTCATTACATGCAGCAGTCAGATAAGGAAGACGGAAAATTGTCATTGGATCTGGTGTATTATCCAATCCCTTCAATTCTGCCAGAATTTTAGTTTTGACTTCAGGTATTTTATGAGTCCAGTATAATCCCCATGCTAAGGCTGTAGCAGTATTTTCATGTCCCGCTAAGACTAAAGCAATTAATTCATCTTTTATTTCTTCATCGCTCATGGGATTTCCTTCTTCATCCCTAACGGACAGAAATAGCGAAAGAATATCTGTGCAATCGCAATCTTTTTGCAAACGGCGTTGAGCTATTTCAGCATATAATAATTTATCAAGTTTTTGCTTTTGACGTAGAAAATTACCCCAAGGACTCCATGCTCCTAAATCTTTTTGCAAAAATGATAAAAACACTACACTTGAATTTAAGGGAGATTCAAATAAATCGCCTATCAAGTATACAAAATTTATTATTTCTTGATATAGTTCTCCTGATTGTAAACCAAATATAACTTCTAAGATTACTTGAAGGCTTATTTCTTGCATTGCTTTTCGAGCGGAGAAAGGCTTATTTATAGGCAATTTATTGATTACTCTTTCTGTTAATTTAACTATTGATTCACCATAATTAGACATTCTATCTCCATGAAAAGATGGCATCAGTAGTTTTCTTCGTTTTTTATGGGGATTTCCTCCCAAAGTTACCATTGAATGAGAACCAATAAAAGGTTTTAAAAAATCGTTAAATTCACCAGGTGCAGAAAGTTTGTTACGACTATTTGTTAATATTTCTTGAATTGCTTGAGGATGATTCACAAAAACGAGTGAACCACCATAACCAACTACTTTTCCCTCAAAGATATCTGGATATTGTTTGGTATTTCCTTCCATATATTCTACTGGATTCATAATCCATTGAATCCTTTGTAATAAGTGAGGAATTTTTGGTGTTTCTATTAACATTTTCTTATCTATTCAAACTCTTGTTTTTTTATCAAGGTGAGAATTAACAATCTTGAATAATAAATGCTTCAAAGTTTTTTACTAATTTTTTAGCATCTTATGTCCTGAATAAGCCAAAAAAATATAACAATAGGTAATTAAGTGATAGCTAATTTATCTTTTTCTATTAATATTTCTTGTGACTCTTGAAATGAAATAAACGTCGGATTATTTTCTGATTCGAGTAAATGACATTGGGAATAAATTTGACCTAAGTAGCTCCAAGAGAACTTTTGCTTGTTAAATAACAAAGGATACTTTTCCTCAACATATAATCGAGCTTTTCTTAAATTATGTCCTGGTATAGAGGGGACATAATGATGAATTGAATGCTCGTTCATGTCATTAATTAAATAATTAATTATGGGATGGTACTCAACTCTAATTGTCCCTTGCATATTACTTTCATCTGTATGCCAATTATCATTATCATAAAACAGCATTTCTGGATTAGCATGATTCAATCTATCTAAGATAGGTCCAAAACTCAGGAATAGAAATTTCGGTAATATGTATATAAAGAATAAACCATAGAATCCCATGATTTTATAAGCTAACAAAATTTCTAATAAACTGATGCTAAGACCAGTAATTACTGTTCTAATAAATTCGCGTCTTTTTTTTGGTTTTGGAAATATATCGAGCAAACTATTAGCGATATTTCTTTTGGCAAAACTACCAAATTCCAAAGCTGAGAAAAATATATTAGTCATCTTTAATTTATATAATAGTTGACTAATTCTATTGGCATTACTATATTCTGCAACAGTCACGGGTAACCATAGTGCAGTTGGATCTTTTATTTTTCCTGTATCCAGATGATGTTTTCGATGTGATTCTCTAGCTAAAACCCACGAAATACCACAACCAACTAAACCAGCAGCAATATCCCCTTGAAAATCATTTAATTTAATATTCTTCGATCTGGTTCTATGTCCAGCATCATGAAACACTATAAAAAGACCAACTAAATTAAATCCCATATATATCGAAGTCGCTAGGGATACTATGATATTATTGAAATATATAATAATTAGCCATCCAAGAATATGTTGAGAAACAAAAGCAATAAAATTAATTAAGCTTTTTTTTTCATCAATCTCACCGAATTTAAGCATCAGTTCATGCTTGAGTTTTTCGTGAGTAAAATTTCTTAAATCGTACTCTTCAATATTGCGTATATGTTTATTCATAGCTACATACAAGTTACTAAGGTGCTCTTTGTTTCTACAGCTATCAAATTGTCATAAAATTCACGAGCAAGCTGAATCGGATTTTGCGCTTCTTCATAAATATCACTTGCTGTAATCGCAGTATCAACCCCAGCATCTATTGCTTGTAAAGCAGTTTCAGGTGTAAACTCATTGATAATCATGAGGTTAATCTGGGTATATTTTTTGATTTTTTTAATTAGTTCTACATTCATAATTGAAGAACTACCCTCATAATCAAGTAATAGCCATTTGTAACCAAGCATTTGCGTATGTTGACAATAGCTAAGCAGAATCTTATTGTTAGGAATCAAATCAGCGTCTGTATACCAGCGTGCAGTGGAATCTCCCAAAATAAGATATGCTACTGGGATGAATGGAATACCTTGTTGGGCAATCTCCACACCACAGGCTACTGAACCACTGCCAAAAGGGCGAAAGTAATGAGAATTACTATTCATAATCGCAACTAAAAAAACCAGTTCTGTAGGAAAAATATCTCCAGGACCAGAGGGTATAATTGTGACAGAAAGATTTGTATGTAGATGAATAGCCTCAATCGCTCTTTTCATAGCTCCATTACCGGTTCCTCCCAAAAGAATTTGTTTGTAGCCAATCTTTTCTATCTCTTTGTAGAAGGAAACTTCCCCGAAACTATCTGGGTCAAATAAAGGTAAATATTTTGGTAATTGAACTGTTGTAGGATTCAACATTTTTTCTTGGTTTTTGACTAGTGGTTCGCCATTTTTTTTAGTACAAAATTTCTATGTTTTTCAAATTGCTATGTACAGTTGTGTAAATCGTAGTGTATCATATAATATTTTTGAGATAAAAACATACATAAAAGTGTATGTTTTTCTAGGTTGATATTTGAACCTATCCCACTAATAAGATTCTCTGAACCCAGAGATGAATCGTAGCAATATTGATGAATGCATCAAAGAGTCTTTTTAGAATAAACTAAAATAAACTTACCAAACATACACTTTTCTGTATGATTTTTTTGAATCAAATTGGTAATATGCAATCACATGATGTCTGCTAAAATATGTGTAGCAAAAGTTACTAATTGTATACTTAGGTAACTGACAAAAGAAAGTCTGAAAAATCCGATTCCACCTTTTAATAACCAAGAAAAATTTGAACAGTTTTTGTAAAAAGTTTATCTTAGTATTTCTAGGTAAATTATGTAACAATCAACTCACTTAGAAAATTTATTTCAAATATGAAAGGGATTGTATTTCTATCTGGATTAGTAAGTGGTTTATTAACTTCAGGATTTATCCTACCTGCCTTATCTCAGGTAACTTCTGATGGGACTACGAATACTAATGTCAGACCAAGCGTTAATAATTATGATATTCTCAACGGTATTCAGAAAGGTAATAATCTATTTCATAGTTTTAAAGAATTTTCAATTCCCACGGGTAGCTCGGTAACTTTCAATAACTCTACAGATGTTGTAAATATCATCAATCGGGTAACTGGTGGGAATATTTCAAATATTGATGGG
>CAKZYM010000698.1 GCA_937884685.1 uncultured Calothrix sp. | reverse complement strand
TGACGAAATAGCGGTTCAACCAAAGCAACCTTAGCCCTTAGTCGAACAGCTTTTAAAGCAGCATCTCGTCCAGCAAGACTACCACCAATAATCACGATATCGTAATCAACGCTCATTAGTTGTTAGTTGTTAGTTGTTAGTTGATAGTTGTTAGTTGTTGGTTGTTAGTTGTTAGTTGTATTAATTTTTTAACTCCTAACTCCTAACTCCTAACTCCTAACTCCTAACTCTCTTATCGCTTCGGTCAAACGGCGATTATCCTCTTCCAAACGGACAGCTACACGAAAATAACTATCGCCTAATTCGGGAAAGCTCAGACAGTCGCGAATGAGAATTTGATGATATTGAAGCAATTTCTGCTGTAAGTCGGAAGTGGAATGCTGTGATTCTACTAATAAGAAATTAGCAGCCCCCTGGAGCGGTTGTAAACCTGGGATATCCGCTAGACCTTCAAACAAATCTTTTTTTGCTTTTGGTAGCCATTCCCAGGTTTGCTGCTGAAATTCCTTGTCTTCCACAGCAGCAACTCCTGCTGCTGCTGCAAGAGAATTTACTGTCCAAGGGTCGCGCCAAGATTCCCATGTTCGCAAACGCTGGGGATGAGTAATCGCATATCCCAAACGTAATCCGGGAAGACTGTAAAACTTAGTCAGAGAACGCAATATTACCAAATTAGGATATTCTTGCACCACATTAATTAGGCTTTGTTCCTCTGAAGGGTACAGGAAGTCCATAAAAGCTTCATCTACTACCACTAAATCAAATTCTTTTATATAAGGTAATATTGCATCCCGCGTTAATAATTTCCCCGTAGGATTATGGGGGTTATTTAACAACAGTCCTTTGTCCTTTGTCGTAAACTCTTTGTCAACAATTAATGACAAATCAGAATTAATTAACGACATAGGAAACTCCAACACTTTAGCGTTGAATGCCCCCAAGGCTCGGTAATAATCGCCAAAGGTTGGAGTTACGAGAATTGTCGCGGCAACTTGTGATAATTCCCTTGCTGCCCAAGTCAGTAATTCTGCCGAGCCGTTACCCGGCAGAATCCACTCAAATGGCAGTTTATGAAAACGAGCTAAAGCTTCTTTTAGTTCGCCATAATTTGGGTCTGGATAGTGCTTTATATTACCCAATTCAGACTGAATAGCCGCTAAAGTACTATCTGATGGCCCCAAAGGGTTAATGCTTGCCGAAAAATCCAAAATAGCATCGTGGGGACAACCAGCTACTGCTGCTGCCCAAGCTAAGTTCCCCCCGTGTATCGGTTGCCGCATTAGAAAAAGTGGTAATTCAAAAAAGCTTACTCTTTTGGGGGAGCAACTCTTTCTCTAAAGAGTTTCCCTGCGGAGAAAGCAGGAACCTTAGTTGCTGGAATCTCCATTTTTTCATTAGTTTTGGGGTTACGTCCTTCGCGTGCTTTACGTTCGCGAGACTCAAAAGAACCGAATCCAACCAATGTTACTTTATCACCAGAAGAAACCGCTTCAATGATGGTTTCCAAAGCAGCGCTCAAAACCGCATCGGCTTGCTTTTTCGTTACGCTAGCCTTTTCAGATACAGCATCAACCAATTCACCTTTATTCATATCAAACTCCGTGTCAGTTTACTGTTTGTTGGGTGCAGACACCCCTGATGTATCCTTACTTGCATCCTTGGAAAGGAGATTTACAAAAGTCGTGCTTTATGAGTATTTTGCTTAAACCCGCTACAACTCCCATGCGCCAGACTTTTCAATGAATCATTCTAAGGTGTTGTAGCCATAAGTGGACACATGAAACGATTATTTTATATAGTTTTCAGGTTTTTTCATATCCAAAGCTTCATTTTTACAACAAAAACCCGCTCATCAAAGGATAAAATGCTCCATTGTAAAACCTGGTTAAAAGGGTAACAGTGGAAAAAACGTCAATGAGTAATGGGGGGATAAAAGCAGGTAGGATAAATAGCTAAAAAGAAGGTTTTAGAGCCAATAGAGACAATAAATTTAATATTAATAAGCTTGATACAATTATTTTTTATCCAGAAAAATATTTAGCCCTTTTCTCTCAATCACTTTTAAATAAAGGTTTTAAATTCTTTATCTAATTAGTTAAAAAACTAAAGATTTAGTTATAAGTTTTGTAAAGTTTTGAGTTCATTTAATATTCTGCTAGGGATATTAACCAACA
>CAKZYM010000697.1 GCA_937884685.1 uncultured Calothrix sp. | reverse complement strand
ATACGCTAGAATTTTTATACTTATCTATCCTAGCTATCTTGACTATGGAGAAGTCAGTTGAAGGGAAAAAAAGGTTCAAAATTGGGATTAAATGGTTAATCTGTTCGGCAATCCTGACTGTAATGGGTGCTGGTGGATGGTTATTTTTTCTCAGCAATCAGAATCAATCTAGTAGCGCAGTAGCTTTACCCGTAGTTCCCGTCAAGCAGGGAGATGTGGAAGTTACCGTTAGTGAAAGTGGAACCCTCGAATTGGGAGGACAGCAAGAAATTAAATCTCCCACGAGCGTGGTAGTAGAACAAGTATTAGTTAAAATTGGCGACCGGGTTAAGAAAGGGGATAAATTAATCATTCTCCGTAACAATGAGGGGCAGAAAAATCTTGCAGACCAAGACTTACAAATTAAAAGCAAACAATTAGCCCTAGCACGCAATCAAGAGAGGGTGGTGGAAGCGCGAGATAAATTAGCTAATGCTGAGCAGGAATTACGTCAACCCATCAAAAAAATTGATATAGAAAACCAACAATTAAAAATAGCACGCGCTCGGGAAAAAGTTAGGGAAATTCAGCAAAGAATCGCCACGTCTGCTCAACAATTAGAACAATTTAAAAAACGACAGCAAATAGATAATCAGAAACAGCAATTAGCCTTGAAAAGAACCCGAGAAAAAGTTTTAGAAGCCAAAAGACGTTTGGTTGGGGAACAGAATAAACTTAAAAATCAACAAGTGCTTGCATCCAAAGGGTTTATTGCTGGGGACGAACTACAAGCCCAACAGGAAGCGGTTCGTACTGCTGAGTCCGGTTTAAAAGACAGCGAATTAGAGGTTAGAAATCAAATACTTGAATTACAGGGAAAGCAAATAGAACAACGACGTGAGACACAAGAACAACGTCAGAATGTATTAGCAACGCAGTCAGAATTACAGGAAGCAATTTTAGCAATCAAAAACGAAACTGCTGCATTAAAGCGACTACAGCTAGAACAAAAGCGTGCAACTCCAGAACAAGAAAAACTCCTCAGCGCACGTTCAGAATTGCGGGAAGCAATTTCTACGCTCAGGAACGAAAAAACCGAACTCCAGCGCTTAAAAGTGGAACGTAATTCTGTTATCGAACAGTTACAAAATAACATCGTTACTGCTCCGATAAATGCCAAAATACTCGATATAAAAGTTAAAAATGGCAATGGTTTGGAAACGGGAAAAGTATTACTAATTTTAGGTAATCCGCAAAAAGAATTAGTCAAACTTCAACTTGTAACCTTAGAAGCTGGGAAAGTAAAAGTTAATCAACCAGTACGGATTAAAACAATTGGTCCTAGTGCAAAAACATTCTCCGGAAAAATCAAAAATATACATCCAATAGCACTATCGGGTAATGGTGACGCTGCCACTGGTGGTGGTTCCGGACAGGCCAAAGTTCCTGCAACGATAGAGCTAGACAAACCGACTGATTTAATACCCGGTAGTCAAGTTAGTGTGGAGATAATTGTCCAACAGCGCGAAAAAGTAGTTGCTGTCAATACCGAAGCAATTCAAGGTGATGATAAAAATCCATTTGTATGGATAAAAGATGCACAAAATAGAGCCAGAAAACGTACAGTTACCTTGGGTTTAGAAGGTGCAAATAAAGTAGAAGTTAAATCTGGTTTGAAAGCAGGGGAGAAAATTATTGTTCCTTTCGCTGATGTCACTTTAGAAGCAGGTACGTTGATAAATATCGCTGATTAAATTGATTTCGTCGATTTCACTGATTTATTGATAACAATTATCACGGATTGAATGGATTTAAATGATTAGTTACTATCAACTATCAACTATCAACTATCAACTATCTATCAACTAATAATATTAAAAATGCTTTCTCCCAAAGATTTAATTATTCTGAGTTGTAAATCATTGATTGCTAATAAGGTACGCTCTGCGTTAACGACGTTGGGGGTATTTATGGGGGTTGGTGCTGTTAACGCTACTTTACAGGTTGGTGATATTAGCCGTGCAGTTCTTGCTAGAGAATTAGCTAAAAGAGGAACTCCTCACGTTCAAGTATCTGTTTGGTCTACTGAGGGTAAACAAGCAAGTTTGTCAGAAATGAATTACTTGGGTAAAAATATTAGTAATATGATTGCTATTAGCGGAAAAAATGATTTACGCGAGCAGAAAAAAGTATTTTATCAAGGGGAAGAAGCGGAACCAAATCAGCTTGCTGTGACTGAATATTATCTGCAAACTACTGGTAAAAAGTTATTAAAAGGTAGATTTTTCAATACGAAAGATTTTTTACAATATCGAGCAGTGATTGTAATAGATGAAGATTTAGCAGATAAATTCTTTAAGAATCAAAATTCTCTCGGACAACAGTTATTAACTGATGGCAGACTTTATACAGTGGTGGGAGTTATAGAAAACCAAACTAGCTTTGGTATGGAGCCAAAAGGGAGTCTGTTATTACCTATTTCAAGATACATTGCTACAACAGGAATAGATAGTATTCAAACAATTTCGATTCGTCCTCGCAATCCAGACAAAATGGAGGAGTTAAAAGGTATAGCACAAGAGTTATTACAAAAACGTTTACCCGGTGCAGAAGTATATGCTTATAGCAATATTGAAGACATTTTAGCCGGACAACAAATTTTAGGAATAGCTTCTCAAGCATTGACTCTTCTGAGTGGGATTTCTTTAGTAATAAGCGGTGTGGGAATTACAAATATTACTATTGCTGCAGTTATTGAACGTACTGCGGAAATCGGTTTAAGAAGAGCAATTGGTGCGACAAAATATGAAATTTTGTGGCAATTTATTATCGAAGCTGCCATTTTAAGTTTGGTGGGAGGAATCACCGCTATTACAATAATACATGGTATTACAAGTGGTGTTGCAATGGTATTTAATTTACCCTATGAATTTGAAATAAAAACTGTGAGCTTTTCATTAGGTTCGGCTTTATTTGTGGGAGTTGGTGCGGCTTTTATCCCCTCTTTACGTGCTAGTAAATTAGACCCTGTAAAAGCATTGCGTCAATCATAATTTCTAAATGAATATTCTAATTTCAAAGCTGATAAATATCTAAAATATTCTTGAAAATCGCTTTATTCACTGAAAAGTTATGTAGTAAAAATATGAAAATAATCAAAATAATTAAATTATTTCCATTGCTTCCGAAAGCCATTTTGATTCCCATAGCTATCTCATTAGTATTTTATGAAAGCCTTGCAGCATTTGCTCAAAATAACTCACCCATCAATAAAACTCCTAATAGTTATCCATCAATTTTCCAACCAGTAACTCCATTAAAGAATAATCCCAAAAAACTTGTATTGCAAGATGTCGTTATATTGTTATTAGCCAATAACACAGAAATAAAAAATGCTTATTTAGATAGAATTATTCAAAGAGGAGAATTAGCAGTTGCTGAAGATAAATTCAGACCCGATTTTACTCCTACACTATCTGTATCTGCGAATAAATTAGGAGATACAACCAATACAAATAGCACCCTTGATGCAAGAGTAGTGATGAAAATTCCGACTGGAGCAGAAATTAATTTTGGTTGGAGTGGTAATACACAAACTAATAACAATAATGCTATTAATAATAATGGCTTTGGGCAAAACTTACAGTTAAGCTTTCGTCAACCATTATTAAGAGGTGCTGGGACTAAAGTCAATAGAGCATCAGTTAAATTAGCAAGGATAAGCGAGCAGAGTAATATTATTAATTTAAAATCGATATTAACCGATACAATTACTAGAAGTATTTTTGCCTATCGAGAATTATTGCAAGCTCAAGAGAGAGTTAAAATTGAGCAATTATCTCTGAAAAATGCTCAAGAATCTTTAGAAGTTACCAAAGCATTGATTGCTGCTGGAAGAATAGCACCAGTTGAAATTGTCCAAGAAGAAGCAAATATTGCTAATCGTCGTTTGAGTTTAGTTGAAGCGCAAAACAGTTTAGAATCAAGTAAACTAGCTTTATTAGCAATTCTTGATATTGATAAAAATACAAATATTGAAGCAGCAGAAATTCCTAAAGTTGAGCAAGTTAAACTCGATTTAGATAACCTTAAACAAACTGCAATAAAAAATCAACCATCATATTTACAATCTCAGCTTAACTTAGAAACAAATAAAATTGGGCTTGTTTTGGCAAAAGATGAAAAGCGATGGGACTTAAGTTTGAATCTTGATGTTAACGATGGTACAAATCAAACTAATGATGCGAGAGCAGGATTAATTATGAGTAGAACCATCGGGGATGTATCGTTACAGCAAAGAGTAGATGAAGCAAGAATTACCTTACAGAAATCTGAAAATACTTTTAAAGATATCAACGAAAACTTAGATATTGAATTACAAGATAGGATTAGAAACGTTAATTTAAGCTTTTCTCAACTAGAATTAGCTAGACAAGCAACCGAATTATCAAAAAGACAGCTTGACATCGAACAGCAAAAACAAAAGTTAGGTGGTAGAACCAGAGTTATAGATATTGTCAACTTCCAGAATGATTTAGTACAAGCACAAAATGCCGAACTCTTCGCTACAATTCAATATCTTAACGCTTTAACAACACTCGACCAATTTTTAGGAACTACCTTACAAACTTGGAATATTGAAATTGATACGGGAGATGGGGAATAATTAGGAGTTAGGAGTTAGGAGTTAATATCTCTTCCTCTCCTTGTCTCCCAATTATCAATTATCAATTTTCACCGGTCGGGTGTGGATCATCAATTACCAATTACCAATTCACAATTAACAATTTTCACCCAAAGGGTGTGGATCATCAATTAAAGAAATATTCTTATGGAACAAATCTTACAAGAGCTTACAAAGAGTCCGTTAATTGCTTTTACGATTCTTTTATTGACAGTTATCAGTGTTAGCGTAGCGTGTCCCGGAGGGACATACAGTGAACAATTACTAACTACTCCAAAAAAATCAAAATGAAACTATATATCGGCAAAATAATCACTTATACTTTGGCTTTTATCTTACCACCTGTGATTGTTGGTATTTTAGGGATTGTTATTTCTTTCTCAAGTTTAATGCACGGAAACTCTGAATATTTTTCAACTCAGGGTATTAATTTTCCAAGCTATGATAGCAGTAAAAAAACTGCTATTATCTTAGTCTCTAACGAAGGAACAGAAATAACCGATTTGCTAGTACCATATGAAATATTTTCAACTTCTAGTAAATTCAATGTCTATACCGTAGCACCGAAACGCCAAATTTCTCCTTTAACTGCTGGGGTGGATATTATTCCTCATTTTTCCTTTGAAGAATTCGAGCAAAATGTAGACGTTAGTCCAGATTTAATTGTTATTCCTGCGGTTCATAATTCGGAAGAATCAGCCTTAGTTAATTGGATTGTTGAACATCATAATGAAAAAACGGTGATTCTTTCTATTTGCGAAGGAGCGCGTCTTCTAGCTGCTACTGGTTTGTTAGAAAATCACCAAGCTACTACCAATTGGATTGCGCTTAATTCTCTTAAGAAACAGTATCCCAATACTGATTGGGTTAAAGATATTAAATATTTAGAAGATGGCAATATTGTTACTAGTCCTGGTGTAATTACAGGAGCAATGAACGGTTCGCTTTATACCTTAGAAAAATTAGTAGGGAAAGATGTAGCAAGAGAAGTTGCTCAAAAATTAAATTATCCACTTACAGATTCAGCAAAATTCAATTCACCTAGGATTAAATTGAGAGATAGTCTTTGGTTATTAACTGCTGCTTATAAATGGAATAAACAAAATATTGGAGTGTTTCTAGATGATGGTATTGGTGAAATAAACTTAACTGCTGTTTTAGATACTTATTCTCGTTCTTTTGCTGCTAGGATGATTTCCACTGCTCCCAAAAGAAAGATTATTCACTCTCAATATGGACTCGATTTAGTTCCTCGTTTTGATTTTGCTACTACACCTAAACTTGAACGTCTTATAGTTTTAGATGAAACATCTGATTTAAGTTTGGAAAATTGGGCAAAAAATCAATATAATCTTGAACCGGAATATTTAAGTTCGCTCTCAAAATATTCTAATAGATTTGTCTTCGATAATATATTACAGGATTTAGCACAACATGAAAATAAACCTTTGGCTGAAATTGTTGCTAAAACCATTGAATATCGAGTAGATTCTATTGGTCTTAAAGGTAAAGATTTTCCGCTTTTATTACTTCTCAAACCGTTGCTTATCGCTTTTATAAGTTTAGCTGTAACTTGGGGAATATATAGCTTCAGAAGAAAAACACAATTACCTACATCCAATTAAATTATTTGGATATAAATAGAACGAAATTGTCATTGCTACCAGAACAAAATACAGGGAAGTAACTCCAACGTTTCGGGAGATTATTTTTGCGTAAGTCCTGATAAAATAGGGATTCTAATTAATCTTTAGAGTGAGATTGATTTATAACATTTATAATCCTTCTCCAAACATCTTCTTTTGAGAGGGAAATGTTTGGAGAAGGGCAATTTTGATTTTGTACTGGGGTAAAATGTTTATCTATTAACTTTCTCAATGGTCTTATTCAAAAATCACCCTAACCTTTCAATCAAATGCTCCCCAACCCGTAAAGCATTAGCAATGACGGTTAAACCGGGACTGGTTGCGGAAATAGAAGGGAAGAAACTGCTGTCAACGACGTAGAGGTT
>CAKZYM010000696.1 GCA_937884685.1 uncultured Calothrix sp. | reverse complement strand
ATTCAGCGAGTTTTGGCGAAAGCTTTGGCAGCGAAACAGCAGGTAAATGAGTCTGATATTAGCGGTGTTTTAGCAGAGAAAAAGCAAACCATTCGACAAACGGGAATATTAGAATTTTTTACCCCTTCCGAATCTTTGAAACGAGTGGGAGGATTAGACCAACTTAAGCAATGGGTGCAGTTGCGTCAAGATGCTTTCACCGAAGAAGCAAGACGTTACGGAATACCCAATCCCAAAGGAGCTTTACTTGTAGGAATTCAAGGTACAGGAAAATCTTTGAGTGCAAAAACCATTGCTCATGAATGGAGATTACCGTTATTAAGACTTGATACCGGGCGTTTATTTGGGGGAATCGTCGGGGAAAGTGAAAGTCGAGTCCGTCAGATGATTCAATTGACAGAAGCAATGGCTCCCTGTGTATTGTGGATGGATGAAATAGACAAAGCATTTGGAAATATAAGCAGCGGTGTTGATGGAGATTCGGGAACATCAAGAAGGGTATTCGGTAGTTTAATTACCTGGATGCAAGAGAAAACCAGCCCGGTATTTATTGTTGCAACCGCGAATAACGTGCAAATATTGCCAGCAGAATTATTAAGGAAAGGAAGATTTGACGAAATATTCTTCTTGAATTTACCTACCGAAGGTGAAAGACAAGACATTTTCAAAGTTCATATTCAGAAATTACGTCCCAATCGGGTGCGAGATTTTGATTTAACTTTATTAGCAAGTAGAACAGAAAACTTTAGCGGTGCGGAGATAGAGCAAGTAATCATAGAAGCAATGCATAATGCATTTTCTAGTAAAATTGACGGACATCGACGGGACTTTATTACAGAAGATATTCTTAGAGCAATAGAAGTTACGGTACCTTTGGCTTCCATAGCAAAAGAACAGATTGACGCATTAAAACAATGGGCTGCTCAAGCAGGTGCGAGGAGCGCTTCTAACGATATACAGCTAGTAGAAGAGTTGAAGCAGTATAGCTCCGGGAATGGGATATCTCCGTTGGAAGTCGATTAAAAAGTTAGGAGTTAGGAGTTAAGAATTATCTATTTCCAATTCCCAATTTTAAATCTAAAATCCAAAATCTAAAATCCAAAATTAATCATGTCACATTTTACAAGTATCAAAGTTCAAATTAAGCACGGTGAAGTTTTACATCAGGTATTGCAGGAATTAGGTTATCAAGTTGAGTGCAATACTCAGGTGCGTGGATATCAAGGTGATACGACAAATGCTGAATATGTAATTCGTCAAAGTAACGGTTACGATTTAGGTTTTCGTCGTCAAGGTGAAGATTATGAAATAGTAGCTGACTTTTGGGGTGCGAAGATTAATCAAAAGCAATTTGTAAATTCAATTACTCAAAAGTATGCCCATAAAACTTTAATGATTACTGTTGAAGAGCAAGGTTTTAATGTTGAGGAAGAGGAAGTTTTAGAAGATGGAACTGTGAGAGTTGTTATTGGGAGTTGGAGTTAGAAAAAGTTCGTTTTTAGTTGCGCTTTAGCGCCAAAAATGTAGAAAGATAAAGCGCAACTGCGAATAAATTATTAAATTAGAAATCTAAATAATGTCACATTTTACAACAATTAAAACATAAATAAATTAGTTTTTCATTGTTGTTTGGTCTTCGCTCTCAATATTTGGCGCTATGAACGCAGTTTTCTCGAAGAGTAAGCGCAACTATGAACCAATTAATTATTGAATCAAAAATTAAAACTATGTCACATTTTACAAGTATTAAAACCCAAATTAAAGACAAAGAAGCGTTAATTAAATCATTGAACGATGTGGGTTTGAAAAATCTAGAAATTCACGAAACCGCACAAAGTTTATATGGTTATCAAGGTGATGTCCGTCCAGAAACTGCGGAGATAATTATTCGACGTAAATATGTTGGTTCGGCTAGTAATAATATTGGTTTTAAGTTACAGGAAGATGGACAATATCAAGCGATTATATCGGAATACGACCGTCATCGATACAATCAAAATTGGTTGGGTAAAGTGATGCAGCGTTACGGTTATTATACTTTGAAGGCTTCGGCAGAGGAACAGGGGTTTACTATTGAGGAAGATGAGGTGATGGAGGATGGGACGGTGAGGGTTGTTGTTGCTAGGTGGGCTTAATTCATTGATTCAATAAGCTCTCACCTTAGAAGAGTGGGGCTACAATTACGAAGCCCACCTGCGTGGACTAATAGTGGGTATTTCAAATTATAAATAATCAAATTATTCTAAACCCCAAACTTTGACAGTTTTATCGCTACTACCGCTGAATAAATATTTACCATCTGGACTTAAAACGATTGAATTAACTTCTGCTGAATGTCCGGTTAATGTAGCTTGCAGTCTTCCAGTTCTCCAATTCCAAATTTTGATTGTTGTATCGTTACTAGCGCTGATTAAAGTTTTACCGTCTGGACTGATTACAAGAGAATTAATTCCTAATGAATGTCCTTTTAAAATTCTGATTGATTCTCCTTTCTGCCAATCCCAGATTCTAATTGTATAATCTCCGCTTCCGCTGAATAGTGTTTTTCCGTCGGGGGAGATACATAAAGCTTTAATCCAAAATTTGTGTCCCAACAAATTACGTATTAATTCTTTTCTTTCTTGCCAATCCCACACTTGAATTGTATAGCCTTCAGTACTGCTAAATAAAGTTTTTCCATATGCGACTAAAGAAAAAATAGGCTTGCTATATCCTTGAAAAATACACTTAAGCTTTTGATGAGGTATGTCCCATACTTTGATGCTACCGCTTCGTTTACCTATGAATAAAACGTCGCCATTT
>CAKZYM010000695.1 GCA_937884685.1 uncultured Calothrix sp. | reverse complement strand
ATTAGCTCGTGCATCACGCTTTCGCACTCGTGGAGTATTATTGCAAGGAAATTGGTGGAAACAAGAGCAAGGACCCCTTTTAGCTTATATCGAAATAGGTAAAAAACCCGTGGCATTATTGCCATATAAAGGAAATCGCTATCTCTTATTTGACCCAGAAACCCGCACTCGTAATCTGGTGACTAAAGCGATTGCTGAAACACTTTTACCCGAAGCGCAAATGTTCTACAGACCTTTGCCGCTGACGGTTAGCAACTTCTTAGAGCTATTTAAATTTGGTACCTTCGGAAGTAGGAAATATATTGCAGGGGTAATACTGCTGGGAATGCTGGGGACTTTACTAGGTATGGTTACTCCCCAAGCAACTGCAATTTTAGTTAACGATGCGATTCCTAATAGTAACAAAGAGATACTAATACAAATTGGTTTGGGTTTATTTGCAGCAGCCATAGGAAAATCAGCATTTCAAATGGCTCGGAGTATTTTGTCTTTACGGGTAGAAAATTCAGCTAATGCAAGCTTGCAACCAGCTGCTTGGGATAAATTGCTTAATCTCAAGCCAGCTTTTTTCCGCGAATTTTCTTCTGGTGATTTGATGGTTCGTTTGTTAGCAATCAGCCAGATTCGCGCTCGGCTGAGCGGGGCCACACAAAATAGTCTGCTAAGTGGAGTTTTCTCACTCTTAAATTTAGCCTTGATGTTTTTTTACAGCATGAAACTAGCATGGGTGGGAATATGTATAACCTTTGTTGCTGTGATAATTACATTTTCATCAAGCTATTTTCTCATACGTATAAATCGTGACTTAGAGGAAATGGATGGTAAAATCAGCAGCTTAGTAGTGGAGTTAATAAACGGAGTTTCAAAGTTAAGAGTAGCAGCAGCCGAGGAGCGAGCATTTGCAGCTTGGGCAAAAAAATATAGTCAACGAATTAAAAAGATAATAGGTATTAGAAGTATTAACGATGGTCTATCGGTATTTAACGAAGCACTACCTTTAATTAGTTCAGTACTGCTTTACTGGTTCGCGATTGCAGATATTCAAGATGCTCTAGCTAGCGATAGCAATGGGCTTAATATGGGTACCTTTCTGGCTTTTAATTCAGCCTTCGGAACCTTTATGAGTGGTGTGACAAGCTTAAGCAATACATTAACCGATATATTAGATATCGTACCACTGTGGGAAAGAACAAAACCAATTTTACAAGGAGCAACAGAAGCTGACCCGACCAGTGCAGACCCCGGTCGTGTAACAGGGAGAATTCACTTAGACCATGTAACTTTTCGCTACCGTGAAGATGGCCCGATGATTCTTGATGATATCGATATAAAAATATCGCCGGGTGAATTTGTTGCTTTTGTTGGCCCTAGTGGTAGCGGTAAATCAACTATATTCAGATTGTTGTTGGGGTTTGAGATACCTTTAAGCGGTACGATTTATTACGATGGTCAAGATTTGTCAGGGTTAAATGTTCAAGCACTAAGGCGACAGTTAGGGGTAGTATTGCAAAATGGTCGAATAAACTCTGGGTCAATATTTGACAATATAGCCTGTGGAGCCTTGATAACTTTAGATGAAGCTTGGGAAGCTTCACGTATGGCTGGATTTGCAGAGGATATTGAGAAAATGCCCATGAAAATGTATACAGTTATCAGTGAAGGTGGTACAAATCTTTCCGGAGGACAAAGACAAAGATTGCTGATTGCACGCTCAATATTATTAAAGCCAAAAATTATTTTAATGGATGAAGCGACAAGCGCTTTAGATAACCGTACACAAGCAATCGTCACTGAAAGTTTAGATAGATTAAATGCTACACGAGTAGTAATTGCTCACCGTTTGAGTACGGTTCGTAATGCTGACCGAATATACGTGATTGAAGCAGGTCGGTTAGTAGAATCGGGTACATTTGAGAAGTTGCTCAAACAAGAAGGATTATTCGCTCGACTAGCTGCAAGACAAATAGAATAGATATATTCTTACTCATCTACGATAATTTCTTTAAAATAAATGGCGTTGCTGATTTACTCCCTTCCCGGTAGAAAATTACCGAAAAATTGTAGGTTAGGCACGCTTAGTCTGACGACTCACTGCGTGAACGCTAACACTTAGTATTGCTTCACAACGCTGACGCTGACAACCCAACCTACGCTATAGGTAATCTTAGATAAAAAATGACTCGGAGATGTCTAATGAGAAGCTCTCCGGGTCAATAATGTAGTGTGGGTTAAAAGAGTTATTTCGAGGATTAAAACTAAGCCAGAATTATTTTCTAGTTTCTACAAACTTTTTATATTCAATATTAGTAAGCCGGCTCATTACTTATCAACATTGAATATTTGTATAAAAATGATTTTTTCTAACTTTGTGATTTAACTACCTCTATTCATTTTTCGCAATAGTTTTTTATTAATGCGATAGTTATGAATATTTATATTATAGCTTTATTATTAAAATATAACATACATAAAAACTCAGTTTTATTCAGTAATTGTTTAATAATATATAGGAACTCTAAGTCATATCTAAGAAAATATATCATTTACCTTGAGTGTTTATTAAGCTAAGTATTAATCTGTTTTATCGCCTTAAAGCTTAACTTAACGTCAAAACAAGAATTACAAATTTAACTTGCTTGTAAAAAAACAGCGCTTTCTCATGATTAATCTAGAATTACATTAGATTAAAGTATGTTTTTAGATATCAAACGCAATTCTAATCTAAGCACATCAAGATTGAATTATTGAATTATTGCTTTGCAGTCAAAACAGTAATTACAAATAAAAAACATTGGATAAAATTTGCTTTATCAATAAATCTAGCAGTAGAAGAAGTCAAATATATCTAAAATTTTGCTTTCATGTATATAAAAAATCAGTTTTGTTCAGCACTTGTTCAGGAATGTAGATTAAAGAAGTTATATTCAGATAATTTTAATTTAGGATAAAAACAAGTAGAAAATGAATTATTTTTTCACAACTAATCAAGTAATAAGGAGTAGAACAATGTTTAAAAAAATCATGTCTAATGGAGTAATTCTAGCTTCGACTTTAACTATGTCTGTAGCTCTTATAGCGCAGACAGAAGCACCCTCACAAGCCTATAAAAGCGTTACTCAAAACCAATATGGACATGTATGTACTGGTGGTATAAGTCTCAACCAAAGATATGGGGGAAATTTGGGGTATGGTGTAAAATCAAAAATTCCTAATGGTAACAAGCTAGGAATATTAGCCCAAAGTAGTAATAATGATTGGTACTATGTTAACCATCAAGGAAAATTAGGTTGGGTGTACAAATCTTATGTCTGCTCTTAATTTTGATGTAGATAGAACCCGATAATTACTCTGAAATAAACTCAGTTTTGTTCAGCAGTTATTCAGGAATACAGATTCAAGCAGATATTTCTAGATAATTTTCATTTAGGATAGAAACAATGAGTTACAAAATCAACTTTGCTTGTATCTTTGCAAAAACTCAGTTTTGTTCAGCAGTTA
>CAKZYM010000694.1 GCA_937884685.1 uncultured Calothrix sp. | reverse complement strand
GCTTCCCTACACTCCGTTCCGGTCGCAATGACAAGTCTTCGTTGCGTAAGTCCTGGTATTATCAGATAATTCCCGTACCTCAAACATCGAATAATCGGAAGGTACAGCTTCTCCCGGAACATAGGGAAAACCTGCTTTACCCGTAATATAAAAAGTACTATCTTGCTTGCGACTTCTAGCAACGCAACTATTGGCAATTACCACATCAGTATTAATTAATTCGGGTAATTCAACTAAACCAGAACTGGGTTCAATTCCAACATTATTTATCTGTACCGTACCGTTAATTCCAAATTCCGAACTTGCAGTAATATCGCTTTTGTCAGTAGGTTGGTTGCGGAACTTTAAACCAAAAAGACCTTGAGTTGTAATATTAATATTGCCACCGTTGCCTGCAACTGCATTAGCAATGATATCGTTATTTTCTTCGGAATTACTAACAATAAATGGAGCTTGAATGACTAAAACCTAAACTTTCTATGCTAATAGCGCTTGGAAGTAGGGATGTAGAATTTGTACCAGTGACTTCCACTAATTCTTTTGCTTCTACATTAGACCTCTCCGATAATTAGTTTGAAACCCTTGTGATTACTGGACTGAAACTTCATTTTCGGAGATGTCTATTTATCCCAGATGTAGGTGCTGCACCAAAAACTTGCAACATTTATAGAGTTCTTGAAAATTGCCGAGCTACCTTGGGGAATAGAAAATTCTTTAAAACTATGAAATAGATTATTTCCTTTCTGAATACCGTCAAGAATATCAAAATTACTTCCATTTGGACTGATACTGGTATTTGTCGTGCCGTCAGAAGTTACCTGAGATAAAGCAGGTAAAATGATACTCCAAGTAAATAAACTACTTACTAATCCAGATAGAAATACAATCTGCTTAATCATAATAAGCATAAATCAAAGTAGTATAACTTACATAATTTATTTTTGAACTAGAGTCAATATATATTACAATTTTCTGCAATAAGCTAAGTCATGCTTGATAAAGCTTATCACGATACAATCAAATAACTATAAGGTATCTCCATATGAATAATAATCAATTTATAAAAATAAGTTATATTTAATACTTGAACAAAAACCAATACAGTTATATTAGTTGTTCATATTACAGTATTACCAGATGTAGCTTATAATACAATATTGATGGAGAGTATAATCATGTCAAAACAATATTTCAAACTAAAAAAAAATTGCATCTTAGGAGTATTTTTCTTAATTAGTTTGATATTAACTTTATGGGTAAATCATAGTTATTTTGTGATAGATAAGATAGCATTTGCTGAAGTCGCGGATACATCAATCAATAATGGAAATCAGCGAATAACAAAAGGCTTTGAGTACTACGAGCAAGGAAAATTAAAAGAAGCAATTCAAAATTGGGAACAAGTTCTCAAAAAATACCAAGAAAACCAACAAATAGAGAAACAAGTTGTAGTGCGGACAAATTTGGCGATCGCCTACAAAAAACTTGGGAATTCAGAACAGCAAATAAATCAATGGCAGCAAATAGTAAACTTGTATAGGCAACTAGAAAATCCCGTCTCTACAGCACGAGCGCTGACAGAGCTAGCACAAGCATACAGCGATTCGGGTGATTTCACAAAAGCTATAAATATTTTGTGTGGTGTTAGAGAGAAAAGTAAAAATAAATATAAGCCGAGTTGTCTTAAAGGAACTGCTTTAGAAATTTCTATAACTCAAAAAGATATCAAGGGAGAAGTTGCAGGATTAGGAAGCTTAGGGGAAGTTTATCGTCAATTAGCAAAGTATGATTTAGCGATTAGATATCTAAGTTTTGCAAAACAAAAGCTAGATTTTGATACAGAGAATATTTCTTTAAAATCAAAAATATTAAATAGTTTAGGTAATGTATATTTAGGCAAAGCAAAATTATGGAGTGTTTATACAGAATCAGCTTTTAAAAGTCGTTTACCCAAATATAAAAAACTGACAGAAGAAGCTGATTCTTATTACCAAAATGCTCAAAATAATTTTCAAAGTAGCTACCAAATAGCATTGAAACAACAAGACAAGTCTGCTCAGATGAGAGCATTAATTAATTTAATTCAACTTAATTATCACAATCTCAATTTCAAGCAAAATCGCACAGTAGAAACCGCAAGTAACTCCCCAGCAATAAAAGATAAAGATAATAACTCTAATAACTTATATGATAATGCAAATCAACGGAAAAAATTGATATATAAAGCTTTAGCCCTTCTAGATGAATTACCAGAATCGCAACAAAAAGTATATGCAGCAATCAATTTAGCAAATTTATCTGCTGATGATAAAATCACTTCACCTTTAACCCAATGCTCAACAAAGCGAAAATTATCTGATGATAAAATCCTTGGGTTACTAAATGTAGCTGTTAAAACGGCTAATAATCTACAAGATTCTCGCTCAAAATCTTTTGCTTTAGGAGCAGCAGGACATTTCTATGAATGTCAGAATAACTATAATCAAGCTTTAGAATTAACTTACAAAGCAATACTAGCTGCTGACTATAAGCTACAGGCTAAAGATAGTCTATATTTATGGAAGTGGCAACAAGCAAGGTTATTAGAAAAAACAGGGAATCAGTCAGATGCAATATCTGCTTACGAAAGAGCTTTCTTAACTTTAGAAAAAATCCGCAGCGATATTACTTCATCAAATAAAGACTTACAGTTAAACTTTCGAGATGTAATTCAACCTCTCTACCGAAAATTAGCATCCTTGAAACTCGAACAAGCAACTACAAAAGTTAGCTTTAATCAAAAAAATATTCTAAAATCTGGTAAAAGAAACCAAAGAAATAAAGAATTCAATCAAGCTCTTGAAATCATTGATTCCCTGAGATTAGCAGAATTGCAAAATTATTTTGGTAACGATTGCATTACAACAGCTATCACAACCCAGAAAGTTGATGAACTCCTCGGAGGTTCCGAAGGAAAAACAGCAGTAATTAGTTCTATTTTCCTAGATGATAGAGTTGCAATCTTACTTGATTTACCAGATAAATCACAACATATTGAATGGATTGAAAAAATAAATAATCAAAAAATTTCCAAACAAGAATTAGAAGCAGAAATTATAAACTTTCTAACGGATTTGAGAGGACAACAAAGATTTCGTGTTGATGACTCACCTGAAGCTCAAAAAGTATATAAAAATGCAAGAAAACTTTATGATTTAATCATTAGACCTTTTGAGGAAAAAGGTTATTTAAACCAAGAGAAAATTCAAACTATAGTTTTTGTCCAAGATGGTTTATTTCGTAGCATTCCGATGTCAGCTTTAATTGATAAAAATTCTGGCAAATATCTAATCGAAAAATATGCTATTGCTACAACACCTAGTCTACGTTTAACAGCACCAAAACAAAATAATCGAGAAATAAATCGTGCTATGTTATTCGGTTTTAACGAAGAAGCCGAAATAGATGGAAAGTTATTTGATTCTTTACAGTTTGTGAATTCAGAAATAGAAGCCCTCAAGAAGCTTTTCTCTAGTAGTAAAATATTAAGATATGAAGATTTAATTCCTAGCGATATAACCGATATAAAAGATAAACCAAGAAAAAATATCTTCCCAATTATTCACATTGCGACCCACGCACAATTTGGATTTACTCCAGAAGATACATTTTTAGTTATGGGAAAAAATCGAAAATTAACAATTAGCGAATTAGAAAAATTTTTGACAGGTATTAGTGATAATATTAATACACTTGAACTTCTAACCTTAAGTGCTTGTCAAACCGCAACAGGAGACGAACGTGCTAATTTAGGCTTAGCTGGTGTTGCTTTAGAAACTGGTGTTAAGAGTGCTTTAGCTTCTCTATGGGCTGTGAATGACGAATCTACATCAATCTTAGTTCGGGAATTTTATCAAAATCTACGTGCAGGGGAAACCAAAGCAAGAGCTTTACAGCAAGCTCAAATAGCACTAATTCGTAACACAAATCAAACACCTGGAATACGAGAAGAATACAGCAAACCTTATTACTGGTCACCGTTTATTATGATTGGTAATTGGCTATAATATGCCAATTCTTATCAACTCCGGCTAACTACTCACGATATATAAAATTATGATTTCACCGGACAGGGAGACGTAACAGTGTTACGTCTCTACACAGCTTCTACGTTTTTTACAAAATTTATACAAATATATAATTCATAGTGTAATTCAGCAACGCCTTATTACTCATTACTCATTACTCATTAGTTATTACTTATCCCCCGCAGATATGTTAACT
>CAKZYM010000693.1 GCA_937884685.1 uncultured Calothrix sp. | reverse complement strand
ATGTTACATCTATACCATTAAGTACTGGTAAAGTATGACCCAAACGCAGTCCTAAAATTATCCAACCTTCCGTCTTCTTCTTGCAATTCTTCTCTACAGGATTCTAACGTAGAAGCATTAGCCCAAACCCCTTGACATTGAACAATTTCACTGTAGAAAGTTCCATCTTCAAGCAACTCGTAGGTTGCTTTACGCATCGCTTGATGAATGTATTCAGTTAACATCTATTTCGCCACAGCCTTTATATTTAATTACAAACTGACAAGATTCAAGAACTATTGTCATCCTTCTTATAATAAGCAGTTTTTTAGTTGAAGCTATTTCTTGAATCTTTAATTTATAATTACTAACCGAAGCAGCGCTTTCGCTCAAGCTAATTTGCCATTATATCTCGCTTATACTACAGTAGTAATACAAGTATAAACTATTGGTAAATAAAAATGTCATTACCAAATCATAAAACTTGCTCCCTACCTTTTTATTAGCTAATGCAACCTAGTTATAAAGGTACATTTGAAGCGCATATCACCGTAAAAGCTGTTAATGCGGAGCTAAAACGAAAATTTTGCTTACTTTGCCAAAAATTAAACGTTAAATCTGTATTTATCGAATTACCCAAAGGCGTAACTCGTTGCCAAATGATGACAGCATCTTACCATCATGGCGCTTTCAAAGATGTACTACAAAAAATAAATCAAATAGCTGAAAAAATAGTTAATGCAGATTTTGAAGTTACTCGCATCAAAATTGAAGCGATGGTAAGCAATCAAGATATACCTATCTCTGATATTGAAGCGCAGGAACTACCTAAAAGTAATTATTTTGAGTTTCATGTTGAAGCTATTTTGTCAGCTTCAGAGAATCTGGAAGTTTTGAAAAAATACTGTTTACAGCATAATGCTCATTTATCAAAAAATGCTTTTAAAAAACTTATTGACGGAAAACACGAGCGATTTATCACCATGCGAATTTATGGTCTGGGATACAAATCCGCTCAAACACGCTTTGATAATTTAATTTTATATCTTAAATCTAAAGGATTTAAACTTTCTCAACAGCAGCGAGAATATACAGTTTATGACACCAATTTGAATTTAGATAATGGTTGGATTAATTGAGTTAGGAGTAGTGAGTAGCAAGTAGCAAGTAGCGAGTAGCAAGTAGTGAGTCGCAAGTCGCAAGTCGCAAGTCGCAAGTAAAAAGATAATTATTTCTCCTGTTCCCCGTTGTCTTATCCCCTATTTCCTTGAAATGAAAAACTTAAAAAATCATTTATTAAAAATAGCTGATTATACAAATCGTTCTTCAGAAGAAATATTAACTTATCATTTACTGGAAAGTGTTTTACATAGAGTTGCTAATTCAAGTTATGTTAATGAATTAGTATTCCGTGGTGGAATGCTGACAAGACTTTGGGTTTCACCTGAGAAAAGAATTGCTGAAGATGTTGATTTTTTAGGTTTATATAATTTTGATATAGAATCTACAAAAGAAAAGTTTATAAATATATTTTCAGACAAAAATAAAAATCAAAATACAAATCTTATAGATGAAGTAATATTTGATGTTGACTCCCTAGAAGCGACAGGAATTTGGTTAGAAACAGAATATCCGGGAGTAAGAATTAAGATCAATGCTATTTTTGAAGACTATCAAAAAAATATTCAGATAGACGTTGGTTTTGGTGACCCAATAGTTCCACCACCCAAATGGATTGATTATCCACTTCTAACGACAGAAAATATTAAATTACAAGCAGTGACTCCAGAAACGATGTTTGGCTGGAAACTACATGGCTTGGTTGAACAAGGAATCAGACGTTGGAGACCAAAGGATTTATATGACTTATTGTTGTTTACAACATCTATAGAATTAGATGAAACATTAGTTAAAAAATCTATTTTTACAGCCTTTAATAGCAGAAATACCACGTTTGAAGAAATATATTACATTTTATCCACACCAGAATGGTGGGATAGAAGTAAAAATCGCGGTAAGTGGAAATGGTATCTCCGTCGCAAACCAGAACAAAATATAGAAGCAGATTTTCTTTCGATTGTGGCTATTGTGAGCCAAAGATGGGAAAAGACGGTAAAGGAAATTTTGGATTCTGAAACTAGCTCAGTTTTAGCGTGACTCTGTAGAGACAGTAGAGACATTATGTAGCAGTTTTCATCTGAGTTGAATCACTTACTTACCTTGACAAGGAGGGAAGAGGGTGAGGTCTTGTATGTATTCCATCTCATCTGCAACTCATTGACAGTAAGCTATAAACTAATCAACCATTCAAAAAACCGGGTTCGTTCGCAAACCCGGTTTTTATAATTGAAATTGAGATAACTCTCAGCTAAGCAGAAAATTAACTTTATCCCCAAAAAAACTTACAACGCGATGAGTGATGGGTAGACTGTCAATTACCATACCCAGACACAACAACATCATGTAAGAAATGGAATACAAAAACATTCCTTTCGCTAAACTGCGTTCTTGGGGATTTTGTAATAATTGCCATGCTTTACGAATAAATATTGCCCCTAAAAATAAAGCAATAGCGCTGTAAATAATTCCTACTGAATGCAAAGGATAAACAATTAAAAGGCTTGATGCCACCGTGATTAGGGTATACCACCAAATCTGTTTAACTGTTGCTTCTTCTCCAGCAACTACCGGTAACATCGGCACGTTTACTGCTGCGTAATCATCCTTAATCATCAATGCTAAAGACCAAAAGTGGGGTGGGGTCCAAACAAAGACAATACCGAATATTAACCACGCAGTAGGACTCAAAGTACCTGTTACCGCAGCCCAACCAACTAATGCGGGAATTGCTCCTGCTGCTCCCCCAATGACGATGTTTTGAGTACTGTTGCGCTTCAGCCAATGAGTATAAATCAGCAAGTAAAAAGCAATTCCAGACATTGCTAAAAAAGCAGAAAGCAAATTAGCAAAGATACTGAGCAGCGCAAAAGAAGCTACAGCTAAAACTATGGCAAAAATTAAAGCATCGCGGGGTTGTACTCTACCAGAAGGAATGGGACGATGACGGGTACGCTCCATATCATAATCAATATCCCGGTCGTAAATACAGTTAATTGTTTGGGCACTAGCAGCAGCTAGAGTCCCTCCTGCAAGGGTTACTAATAACAATACCGGATCTACTTCTCCTGATGCAGCTATCCACATACTTCCAGCAGTGGTAATCAGCAACAAAGGAATAATACGAGGCTTTGTTAGCTGGTAGTAACTTTGAATAACTTGTAAAAGCGTTGAGTGTCGTGGAGAGACATTTGTCTCAATCATCTTGGTAATGGTTCCTTATTTTTAACAATTTATATGCTTTTTTCGCCTTGAGGGCTGTTAGCATCGAACAAATCAGTTATCAGTCAACAGTTATCAGTTATCAGTTATTCATGGGTCTGATGTGGATCATCAGCGAACAATTGCTAATTGATAGTTAACAACTAGCTACTAACCACTAACATCACTTGTAGCAGATGAATTAAACTCTTGGTTGTAACCAGAAATACTACGAGTATCTATCCAATCACGTATTGCAAAAACCGTGAAAGCTACTAATACGCCTAGCAAAGAAGCCCCAATCAACTGATGGGTAACGGTAAGCGGTTCTACCTGTAGATGTAAGCGGAATGTCGCAAATCCTAAAAGCAACTGTAAAATCAATAACACACCTGCATAATTTGCCAGCTTTCGTAAGACTGGATGTAGTGCGACTGTGCGTCGCGATACAAATACTAAAGTTAATATTGCGGCTGTTGGTGGTATCAAACCAAAAATATGGGTATACATCACGGTGCAAAGTTGATCCCCACCAAAGCATTGATGTAAAGCCCAACGCGAACCGACTAAGGCTCCTATTAAGCTCTGTAAATAAACTAGAACGGTTGCAGTAAAGGATATTCCAGGCAAGTTACCAGTCTGTCCGGTCGCTTTGTAAGGTGTAAGTGCAGTCCCGATAACCAATAAAGTTATAAAGAAAAATAATGCAGTCCCTAAATGAGCGGTAACTATATCAAACCGCAAAAGCTGGGTAACGGTGAGTCCCCCTAAAATACCCTGAAAAACAATTAAGAATAGGGCAAATGTAGAAGCCCAAGGCAGCCATTTAGGTAAAGAATCACGATTCCACCAAGAGGTTCCGACTAAAAATATTGCACTAAAACCAATTAATGATGCATCGAGTCGGTGAAACCATTCTAGGAAAACTTGGAAATTCATTTGTTTGGTTGGTACAAGCTCCCCGTAGCAAAGCGGCCAATCCGGACAAGCAAGTCCAGCATTCATAACACGGGTCGCACTACCAATTGCCATCAAAATCAAAGTGGCGATCGCCATTTTCCAGACAAGACGACGAATTCTATCTTTTGGTGATTGTTGCTGTGTTGTCGCAACTTGGTTTTGTTGGTCTAAAGCAAATTGGCTCATCAACTGTACCTTTTTCTTTTACCCGAAAAGTCGAGCTACAAAGTTTTCTTGCTAATCAAGTCATCGCGTGTCAACTCATCTCCACCCTAGCGTAAACATCAGGATTGGAAATAAACCTCTTACTTATACTTTGGATCGCGAATCAGAAATGTAGCCCAAAGCTTTATAGATTTTTCAGGTTGTCATGAATTGAAGACAGATTCTATTAATGAGTAGCGAGTAGGGAGTTATGAGTCTATTCAGCAATAACGCATATGTAAAAAAATAATACTTAAATTAATCTTTAAATTTTAGTAGGAATTGACTTTTACTCTTTACTCGTTACTTGCTACTCCTTACTTTTTCTACTCCCCATCCTAAAAAATAATAAAGATTTCTACTTGTTACACTCAATGACAATACGGTGGATTAACTTAGTATGTGAGTAGCTCTAAATAATTTAGTAAATCTGTTAACTGTTATTAACCGTGAAAATTCCAAGTACAATTTGGACGTTATTAGTTGGTATCGTACTCACAGCAGTCAGTTTTTGGCTGGGTCAAAATCATGGTCTGCTACCGACGGCAGCGTCTGATGAAGCTTTTCTTGTGGATGGCTTGTTCAATACGATGATGACCATTTCTGTTGGTATATTTCTCATCGTTGAAGGAGTTTTGATTTTTAGCGCGATTAGATACCGTCGTCGCAAGGGTGATGATAGTGATGGGGAACCGACTCATGGAAATGTACCGCTAGAGATTCTCTGGACAGCAATCCCAGCTATTATCGTTATCGGTCTATCTGTATACAGTTTTGAAGTATACAATTCAATTGGTGGATTTAAACCTGATAATATTCAAGAATCTCCAATAGCTTCTCAAGCCACTTCAATTCCTGGTGCAGCTATTGCAGCAACTTTGGACGAAAGTCCAGACTCTAGAAACATCGACCAATTACCCGAAAAAGAAAATGCTCCCGGTATGGGTGTAGTTTCTCCTTCTCTTGGTGCTACTCCTCGAAATCAAGGAACGGCTCCCGATTTAGTTGTGAAGGTAACGGGTTTGCAGTATGCTTTCCTGTTTAACTATCCCGAGAGTAATGTCTTCTCTGGAGAGTTACACGTTCCTATTGGCAGAGAGGTTTACCTCGATATGGCTGCAAATGACGTAATTCATGCTTTTTGGGTACCGGAATTTCGTCTTAAGCAAGATTTAATTCCCG
>CAKZYM010000692.1 GCA_937884685.1 uncultured Calothrix sp. | reverse complement strand
CTTTCGCCAACAATAGGAATTTTTTGTAGTTGATAAAGCATAAAGCCTCCAAGTGTTTGATACTCTTTCGTTAAAGGTAAGCTGAGTTCTAACACTTCGTTGAGGTCTTCTAGGTTTATTTGTGCCTGAACTAAAAAAGTTTGCTCGTCTAACATCTGGATGAGCAAGTCATTGCTGCTTTGTGTTTCACCAATATCACCGATGATTTGAGCAACTATATCCTGGATAGTTACTAATCCTACTGTTCCACCAAATTCGTCTACTACTACTACCATAGCCAGCTTTTCCTGCTGCATCATAGGCAATAGCTCATTTAAGGGTGTATGCTCGGGTACAAACCTTGCGGGACGCATATGGGAATGAATTTGTGTATCTAGGCTCAGCTGTCCCAAGGCTAAAGGCTGTGTCAGGTCTTTAAAGTAAACAATACCGCGAATATCATCCAAAGATTCTCCGAATACTGGATAGCAAGAATGACCAGCTTCTGCCATTTCCTTCAGGAAAATTCGTAAAGTTGCGTTTTTAGATAGCGCTACTATGCTGCTACGAGGAACCATTACAGCTTGAACTGTTACTTCCCCAAATTCAAAAATATTCTTTAATAGTTCCCTTTCCCTTGCTCTTAAACCGGTGGATTCTCTCTCTGTAGAAATAATTAATAACAATTCCTCTGGAGTAACTGGTGGTCTCCAGCTTTTACCCGTGTATTCGATACCAAATAAGCGCAGCAAGAAACGAGTTGATTGATTTAGAATCCAAATAAAAGGACTAAAAAATCTAACAATAGCTGTAACAGACGGACCTAAAAATCTTGCTAACTCTTCCGAATACAGCATTGCAACGGACTTAGGACATAATTCTCCCAGAACAATTTGTAAATAAGCTATCAAAAAGAAGGTTATAGGAATTGATAGGGAATGAGCTATAAATAAATTCAATTCCCCAGGAACGGGTATAGATTCTAACCATACATTAATCAATTCAACAATTGTACTTTCTCCAATCCACCCCAGCGCCAAACTTGAAAGAGTAATACCTAACTGGGTTGTAGATAGTAATCTGTCAATGCTGCGTTGCAATACTTTCACCGCAATCGCTTGAATATCCCCAGCTTCAACCAACTGATGAATTCGCGATCGCCGTACTGTCACCATTGAAAATTCTGCGGTGACAAAAAAGGCATTAATGGCGATGAGAAGTAAGACTGACAAAAATCTCAGCCCTACTTCCGTCCAATTTAAATTATGAAGACCATTCACCGCCTTGTCTCATGTAAAACTGATACCTTAATATCACAAATTCTTCGATACTTGATTTTAGACTAAGGGGATTCGGTTCAAATTAAAATACTCAATCTAAAATGTCCGAATCTAACATTCAATATTCGGGCTATCTACTTTTCTACAGGAATATTTGACACTTCCAAGCGTAATTTCTGTGCGGGATAATCTGTAAGGGCCAAGGAAATCTGTTTGACATCATCAAGCAAAGCTGTAGGAATACTCACAGTCCCGTAATGGGTTTGACCATTGGAAGCTAATTCCGATGGTAATCCTTCTGTGGAAGCACTTAAAGTCCTTCCTTTATCATCGGTAACGTCAAGGAAACTATAAAGGAAGCGGACTGAATCTTCACTTTTGTTATCCATTTTGACTCTTAGCATTAAAGCACCCCCTGAATAACGAGCTGACTGCACTGAAAGAGTTACACCTTCGCTTTCAGCTTTAACAGGAAAACCTGCTTGGGGTTTTTCGTTTGCTTCTGGTGGTTTCTGCTCTCGCTTGCGCTTGGTCTGTTTTTTACCTTCTTCTAACTCATCGTTTTTTTTCGATTTCGCTGCCTTAGTTTTGCCTTCAATACGTGATTTAACAATTTTAAGGATTTCTGATTCTTTGACAAATACTACCCCTTCTTTATCTTGACCACCACCCGTTCCTTTTCGAGCGAATTTAGTAGTAGGTCGAGCATCTGGTGTTGTCACACCTTTAAGAGCTGCACTTCCTAGAGTAAATCCCCAAAAAGCGCTTACGGAGCCAGCACCTAACATCAGGGTTAGCAAAATCAACGTCAGAAGTACAGTAGAATTTAGTTTCATCGCTGAATAAATATAAATATTCGGTGTAAGTTCGTTGCGAGCAAGAATTAATCTGCTTGTATTGAAGTTTATAATTCTCCAACATTCGCATTACCATTTGAAATTGAACTTAATAAATATTAGTTTGCACTATTTTGCTCTCAAATGATGTAGTATTAAATCTGGTAATTAATAGACAAGGTTACACAAAAAGCTAATCTTGAACTATAATTATTAATCAACCAGGGTTGGCCGAGCGGTTGAGGCAACGAACTCATAATTCGTGTTAGGCAGGTTCAACTCCTGCACCCTGGATTTACAAACATATATGATTTTAAAATTTTAGTCATTAGTTCTTTGCAATTTATATAGAACTAATGACTAATTATTTTATGTATTGCTTTGTTACCCGAGAAAAATAAGTCTTTTAGATGGCTTGAGGAGAAAATTTTCTGGTTCTACATATTTAGTCATCTTATGCTGTCTTAGAAAATTTATATAAACAAGGATATCCACTCCTATAATTTATTACAATAATTCTCCTCACAATCCAAAATTCAAAAACAAGAGCCTGGTGGTAAGCTATCAAGGCGAAACCTAGTATCTTTGTGGTAAGTTCTGTGGTATCGTATCAAAGCGAAATTCAGTACCAACTTGTAATTGATTTGCTCTCAAACGGGGAGAAGCTAACAACGAGGTGTTATAAGGACTTGGTAAATCTGGAGTCCGAATATATGGGTCGCTGGTTGTCTGCTGTTTGAGTACGTCTTGATAAAGAATGTTAACTAGCTTAGCATCTCGTTCAATTTCGTTTTCAGGAAAAGAATTCTTGAACAAGGAACCAGGTCCAAGTATCCAGTCTATATCCCTAAATAAACCATCATTATTATAAAAGTCTGGATAGTTTTCGTAAAAAGCTTCTTCAAATACTTGGTTTGGGGTTTGATAATTGGATGTTTCTATTTGTGCTGCTGCAATAGTTGGGAAACCAATGGTGCTAGCGAACATTAGTAAACCGCTTAGAGCTTTCCAATTTAAAGGCATATTAACAACTCCTGTATTTCGGTGCGAATTTTGACCTATGCTTGTTTTCAGAACTCTTATAAGTTCGACTAGTCCGGTGTAACATAAATTTAATGATTTGTAATGGTTTATCACACTGAAAGCTCTACACACAAAGATTTATGGGCTACTAATAGTGATTTGAATAATATACGTCAAAGCTTACTAGATTTATTCTGTCAACTTGCTTATCAGGAGGGAGACTTTGTGCTTTCTTCCGGAGCGCGTAGCACTTATTACATTAATGGCAAGCAGGTAACCCTTCATCCCCAGGGAGCTTTGGCAATTGGTCGTCTTCTTTTCAGTATGTTACCGTCAGATACTCAAGCTGTAGCGGGTTTGACTTTAGGGGCTGACCCCATCGTTAGCGCTGTGAGTGTGGTTTCTACTCTCGAAAATCGACCCATCCCGGCTTTGATTGTGCGTAAGGAAGCTAAAGGTCATGGAACTAAGGCTTATGTTGAAGGTCCGATTTTACCAGAAGCAGCTAAGGTAATAGTTTTAGAAGATGTGGTTACTACCGGACAATCGGCGATGAAAGCTGTTACAAGGCTTAGAGATGCTGGTTATACAGTTAATCAAGTAATTTCACTGATAGATAGACAGCAAGGCGGGGAAGAATATTATAAATCAGTAAATTTACAGTTTCATACTGTATTTTCAATTACTGATATTCAAGAGCGATATAAAAATATTTCTAATTAATCAATTAGTGGTTCGAGAAGTAGCACCTTACATAGAAATGAGACGTAGCACTGCTACGTCTCTACATTAATTGTATTGTGTTGAAAAATTAAGATTATTAACTTTGGGCTACAGCTTGCTTATCAGTTTTGGCTAAGAATTTCTCCAGTTCTGTTAGTGCATCAGCATCAACTTTGGTTTGCATGGGACAGAACTTGGGACCGCACATCGAGCAAAATTCGGCTGTTTTATAAATATCGGCTGGTAAGGTTTCGTCGTGATATTCCTTAGCTCTCTCAGGGTCGAGGGATAATTCAAACTGACGATTCCAGTCGAAGTTATAACGAGCTTGAGAAAGTTCATCGTCTCTGTCTCTTGCTCCGGGTCTGTGTCTACCGATGTCCGCTGCATGAGCGGCGATTTTATAAGCAATTAAACCATTACGTACATCTTCAGAATTTGGTAAACCCAAATGTTCTTTTGGAGTTACGTAGCAAAGCATTGCTGTTCCGTACCAGCCAGCCATTGCTGCACCAATCGCTGAAGTAATATGGTCGTAACCTGGTGCAATGTCGGTAACTAAAGGTCCTAAAACGTAGAAAGGAGCTTCGGAACATTCTTCCATTTGCTTTCTGACGTTAAATTCAATTTGATCCATAGGTACGTGTCCCGGACCTTCCACCATTACCTGCACGTCGTGTTCCCAAGCTCTACGAGTTAGCTGTCCCAGGGTTTTGAGTTCGGCTAACTGCGCTTCGTCGGAAGCATCATGGGTACAACCGGGACGCAAAGAATCACCCAAACTGAAGGAAACATCATACTTTTTGAAAATCTCGATAATATCTTGGAAATGAGTATAAAGAGGATTTTGCTTGTGATGATGTAGCATCCAACGAGCGATAATACCACCACCACGAGATACAATACCCGTGATGCGACTTTTTACTAGAGGCAGATGCTCAATTAAAATTCCAGCATGGATAGTCATGTAATCCACACCTTGTTGAGCATGTTTTTCGATAATATGGAGAAAATCATTAGCAGTTAGATTTTCCATATTGCCGTGGACGCTTTCCAAAGCTTGGTAAATAGGTACAGTTCCGATGGGAACCGGTGAAGCGTTAATAATAGCAGTACGAATTTCGTCTAAGTTTCCCCCACCTGTAGATAAATCCATTACGGTATCAGCACCATACTTAACCGCTAATTTCAATTTATCTACTTCTTCATTTAATTCACTAGAGTTAGGGGAAGCACCAATATTAGCATTTACCTTACATTTGGAAGCAATTCCAATAGCCATTGGTTCCAAATTGGTATGATTAATATTCGCTGGGATAATCATCCTTCCCCGCGCAACTTCGTCACGAATTAGTTCCACAGGGAGATTTTCCCGTTTAGCAACATGGTGCATTTCTTCTGTAATCACACCTTGACGAGCATAATGCATTTGAGAAACATTATCCTGTCCGCGTCGCTTAACAACCCATTGTGTACGCATATTCGATTTCCTCAATAAACAGCTTCCCTCCGCCGGTATTACCCGGACTCAGGTGCAAAGGGTCTAATCTCAGCCTTCTAATAACAGGCACCCCTAGCATTGAAAAATTATCGTATCATTTTTTTTGCTGACCGTAGAATTACGTTTACATTTCTCAGCTATTGGGATTTTGGATTTTAGATTTTGGATTTTGGATTGAAGGTTAGGAGTTAATAATTTACGCCTAATGTGAATTAAAAAATACCCTTATAGAGTAAGGGTTTTAAGGCTCGTCTAAATCTCAATTTTCAATTTATCGACGTAATGATAATGGTTTGAGCGC
>CAKZYM010000691.1 GCA_937884685.1 uncultured Calothrix sp. | reverse complement strand
AAGGGACAAGGGAAAAGAGGTAAGGGGTAATAATCAAAAAATAAATTTTATAGATGTAGGCATTATGATTAAAGTAAATTTAAAAAAATGAGATTAAATTTACCTATTACCTATTACCTATTACCTATTACCCATTACCTATTACCTTTTAAATATTTGATATCAATCTTGCTTTTCTCATAATGAAATTTAGCAGTGTTTCTCGACGGGATATAATACTGGCTTTACCCTCCATTCCGGGTAAGAGAAAACATTTATGATTATTTTTTTGTGCGAATAAGGTATCGGGTTTAATTGTTACTTCGTATATCCCTTTTGGTGATGTATTGGTATTATCTATAGTGACAGGTATGGTATCCGATGCAATTGTTTGAACGGTACCTTTAAATGTTCCAAAATCTGGATAAGGACAAGCTGAAACTTGCATTTGAACTTTTTGCTTAGGCTTTACTTTATCAATATCTTGAGCAGTTACTTGAGCTTTAATTTCTAAAGGAGCGTTGCTAGGAGCAATACGAGCAATTATTTCTCCAGGTCTTAATACTTGTTGGGGATTGCGTAAGTTTAATTGTAGTATTGTTCCAGCCATAGGAGCGCGTACAATAGTTTGCTTTAATTCCTTTTCTACAAGTTTCATTTCTTGTAAATTACTTTGAATTTTTTTTTTCAATTCCACATTAGAAAGAAATAAAGTTTGCTGTTCTTGTTTTAAAGCAGCAATGGTTGCTTTTCCCTTTGCTCTTTCTTGATTTATTCTTTCTTTAACTACAGTTACAGTAGCGCTATCCGGGTTTATTAAGGTGCGTGCTTTTGTTATATTTATCCGAGCAGTACTCAAAGATTTTTCTTTTTCTGCTAGTAAGGTTAAAGCGGATGATTTTGCTTGTTCTAACTTTGCTTGAGCAGCTTTAACAGCTTGTTCTTTCTCTTCAAAAAAGTTTCGCGATATCGCTCCTGAATTCAAGATTGGTAACATTCTATCTCTCTGAGCTTTTGCCAATTTTAAGGAAGCTTCTGCTTCCTCTACAGTTGCTTCCAATGCTTTCTCTTTTTTTATGCGTTCTAACTGTATTCGTGCAAAATTTTCGGAAGATTGTGCTTGTTTCAAATCGCTTCGAGCAATAATTACTTTGTCTTGATAATTACGCTGAATCAATTGTAATTCTGCTTCTGCTGCTGCAATATTACGCTTAATTAAATTAGTTTGGGCTTGTATTTGGAAATCAAGTTCTTTTTGCTGAGCTTCAATTTGCTTTACCTGTAACTGGGATTGTTTGATTGAAGTTTCGAGTTGATTTTTCTTAGTTTGTAGTCGAGAGTCATCGATACTAGCAATCACATCTCCCGATTCGACTTTTTGATTGCTGGAAACCTTAATTTCGCGAACCTTTCCTTCAATTGCAGATTGAACTAAACCTAATTCTCCTACCGGACGAATAGTGGCTTGAGTTTTGACTGCTACGTTATATTCTAATATCGAAGTAAGAGTTACAGCTAATAAAAATAAACTTGTAAGAGATGCTCCTCCTGCGGTTGTCCAAGAGTCAATTTGGGGAAGAAATTCATCTTCTTGAACTTGGGGAATTTGATTTGGTGTATAAGAATCCATAACATCATAAAACTAATTTTGAGTTAACTTTGCTTTGATTTTTTGCGATGATTTTAACAACTTAAAAATAGCCGATATTATCATCATCCTGGTTGGTACGTAACACTATATACAAAGGTGATTACCACGTTGATAAATAGTAAAAGTATCACAGCACCCTACAATAACAATATGTAAATTGTGTAAGTTATATGATTTATATGATGGTGGATTTTGTGGAAGAATCCACTATTAGTGTTAGTGAACTCTTCCCTTTATTTATCGAGATTAAATTAAACTACCGATAGAGTTGAAACCGCTTGTTTTCACAACTTGAACGTTAGCAGAACCACCAGTTACACTTCCGTTGGGACCAGAACTAGAAAGGGTATTTAGGTTCTTAACTTCAGCCAAGAAATCAGTACTGCTCGAAGGACTATTCTTCTTACCTAAACCACCTTGATTTCCTAAACCTCCCAAATTCTGAAAATTGTTGATTGGTAATCCAGAATTTCCTCCAGCAATAATTTCCTGCTGTTCTTCGGTTAAGTTAGAGAAAAAGTTGATTTGTTTGGTTGTGTTACTCATGATGAAAACCTCTGTAAATAATAATTAGGGTGAACGATTAAGTCGGTATTAAATACAATATTTGACCGACTTATCTAAATGTGAAATAAAAGTAGATGCACCTGAAATATAATTGACTAACTAATTAATACCTAAAGCATTAATACCATTAGTTTTCAGTAATTGTCCGATAGAAGAACCACCCGCTACACTACCGTGAGGACCAGATGCAGAAACTGTATTTAAAGCAGAAATATTTTGCAGATAACTAGTTTCGCTCAAGCCAAAGTTACCACCGAAATTTTGGGGAAACTGGAAGCTATTACCTCCAGAAATAACCTCTTGCTGTTTGTCAGATAATTGTGCAAATAATTCTGTATCGTTCATACTTGAAATAGACATAATCCTAACCTCAAAACACTAAAATAAACTAAAAAAGTAAACTACCAAATTTGTTTTAATTCATAAACTTATTGGTGGTGTTTGTTCTTTTCTATGTTTTTATTATGGCAATCATTTTTAGGTTTGTCGGTCGGATTAGTTCGGGACTATTTGCTGAAAATAAGTCGGAATAAGTTGGAATAAGTCGGATGATTTTGGGATAAATATTCTAGAAGTGAGAGAGACAGTTTAACCTCACCCCATCCTTACGTTCTCACATAGACATTCTCTCCAAGTTAGCAGAGAAGGGAAAGAGTAAATCATACAAACACCCCTCTCCTTGATAAGGAGAGGGGAAGGGGGTGAGGTTCCGAATGAATATAAAAACTAGCTGCTTATAATTAATTCTTCTTCGACTTTTTCTGTTTTAATTCTGCCGATTTTTTTGAAAACTCAGGTACTACAGGTCTATCTGTAAATGCTGAAAAATCTTTTCGTCTATTTGTTAATAGCGTTAAATAGTTTGGAGAATTATTATTGTTCATATTTAATGGTAAACCTAATACATTTACAGGGGTAGTTAAACTACTAGAAATGTCAAAGAAAGCTACAGATAAATTGGGTGTAGCAGGAATTGCGTTTGCAATTGCAATTGTCTGTTTAGCGATATTACTGGTAGTGAAACTAGATTGATTTGATGGAATGAAATCAATTTTTGATTCTAAATTTGGGCTAAAATTGATAAATTCGCTTTCAGTTATAGGATAAGCATTAATATCATTTTCAGGTTTCACTGTAGGATGCAATAAAATTTCTGATAAACTCAGATTTTCTGGCATTTGTAAGGTTTCAAAGGGAACTATATTTGTTGATATTTGAGGAAATTCCGAAAGAGACGAGTTATCCCTATCTGAAATATAATTATCGGATAAGAAAGGTATATTACTATGAGTATTTTTAGAATCATTCCCTACATAGTTATCTAATCCCCCAGTTGCAAAATTCATATCGTTGTCTAATGATGTTTCCATTTGCGGATTTGTGAATAAATCTGATTTTGCTTGAGATGAGTAAACAGGTTGTGAATTTGTATCGTTAGGAATTGCTAAATTAATCCCTAAAATTGAATCAACTACTGTTTCTAAGCTATTAATTTCACCGAAAAGGCTATAAGATTGATTTGAATATCTTTCTGAGTCAAAGTAAGTATTGCTAATACCAAACTTTAATCCACCAGTTGGTGCTAATGTTTCAAAATCAATCATATTATCCAAATCATTTTCGAGAAATATGTTTTCGGATAAATCTTCAAACTCTACTCTCTGTAAAAATGAGGATAAATTAGCGGTACTACCCAAAATACCAGAAGTCGTATTTATGTCTAGCAAAGGTGTTTCTGAAAAAAACAAGCTGTTTTCAGTTTCTAGACCTAATGAATCTATCATTTGTGGATTATTTACCTCAGATAAAGAACCCGATTTTAATGGTTTACGTGAAACAAAAATTCCGCTTAAAGCTGCTGTATCGATGTTTAACGAGTCGGTAGATATAATTTTTGCGCTAGTAGCAATTCCGTTAATTTCTAGATTTTGAGTTTTCTGTAAATCAGCAGAATAGCTAGTTAAACTTAAACCCAAATCGCTGATATTTCTTTTTCCCAAAAACTGAGTAATTGATTGCTGATATTTTGCAGGAATTAAATTCGAGATATCAGATTGTGAGATTACTGATGAGGATTGATTTCCTGATAAAAATAAACCACTAACAGCCGCAGTTTCTACATTTAAAGACCATGAAGAAGAACTATTGATGCTACCACGATTACTTGAAACAGTTAAATTTTCTTCCCCGTAAATACTGGCTGAGAAAGTAGTGATACTCAAGCCAAAACTGTTGTTGGTATTTGTTTCTAATAACTTGGTTATAGTTTGTTTGGATTCTGTGGGAAGATTATTTAATATTTCAGATTGTGATGATATTTGATTTGCTGGATATTCGGAAAAAATAATATTACTTGAAGAAGTAGTATCCGCACTTATGGATAATGTAGATGAACCAGTTAAATAGTTATTTCCATACTCAGGAATAGCAAAACTTTCGCTAATCGAAAATTGGGTAGAATTGTAACCCTGCACGTTAGTATATTTATCAGCGATATTCTCTTGTTCTGTAGATTTATACAGCTTATTCTCTATTGAAGAAGAAACACCACCAGATATTAATGACTGTTCCAACTCAGATAATTCTGTAAATAATCCTAACTCATCAAGACTATTTTTAGACATCTTGACACCCCGTTGTTAATATTTCAGTCAGGATTCAAAATCTTTTCTTAGTGAAGGTTAAAGTTAAATACTTACAAGTTTTAGGCTTTATTAAATAATTAAAAACTTTATTACCTATTACCTATTCCCTGTCTTGGAAAATTGCGACCCTTGGGGAGACCTCAAGACCGCATTTTCCGCTATTCCCTATTCTTTAATTACCTTATTTATCAATTATTCAGAAAAAAAGGGGAAGAATACATAATTAAATACTCTTCCCATAAATTCCCAGGTAAATCAATAAATACTATGAAGACTAATAATAGTGATGCAAATTTCTAACTAGATACTGAAATTAGCTGACAGTTAAACTATTTGCATCAACTGTTTCAGAATTGGAATCATTTACGGAGAAATCACCGTCTTTTCCTGATTCAGAAAGCTTGTTTGAATTAGCTTGCTTTTCAGAAAAACTGGTTTTATTAACCTCACCACCGAATAATCCAGGAAAAGATATTCCTAAGCTAGGTATACTTGGTAGTTGAGGAAATGAAAGCTGAAGAGACGAGGGTTGCGAACTTCCACCGCTGAGATTTTCTTGCTGTTCGGAAGATAATTCTGTAAACGGATTTTGCTTTTGATGATTATTTGACATCAGCTTACCTCAATGAATTAAAAGTTTTTTATCAGTTCTTTAACACTTGAATTTCCAGTTAGTGAGTGTGAATATTAACCGAAATTCATACAACTACAAAATTTTGCTTTTAAATTATTAATCTTGTGTGATAAATCCTGTAGTTGTACATGAATCAGAACTGATATGACGATGGTTTTTTGCGGAAGAATTCATTTGTTATTTTAATGAACTCTTCCCTTTCCCAAACCTAAATTAAGCTACCGATAGAGTTGAAACCGCTTGTTTTCACAACTTGAACGTTAGAAGAACCACCAGTTACACTTCCATTGGGACCAGAACTAGAAAGGGTGTTTAGGTTCTTAACTTCAGCCAAGAAATCAGTACTGCTCGAAGGACTATTCTTCTTACCTAAACCACCTTGATTTCCTAAACCTCCTAAACCCTGAAAATTGTTGATTGGTAATCCAGAATTTCCTCCAGCAATGATTTCTTGCTGTTCTTCGGTTAAGCTAGCGAACAAGCTGGTTTCTTGAGTTTTGATAGACATAGTGAAAAACCTCTGTTGATAATAATTAGAGCGGACAGGTAAGCCAGAATTAAAATAGATATCAAAATAAATATCTGTTCTGACTTATTAAAATACAATTTCGGAGGGTAGATGCATTTAGAAATAAGCGAATTATTTAAGACCTAAAGCATTAATACCGTTAGTCTTAAGCAGTTGTTCGATAGACGAACCACCAGCTACACTACCACTAGGTCCCGATGCAGAAACTGTATTTAGAGCAGAAATATTTTGCAAGTAACTAGTTTCGCTCAAACCGAAGTTACCACCGAAATTTTGAGGAAATTGGAAGCTATTACCTCCAGAAATAACCTCTTGCTGCTCGTCAGTTAACTGTGCAAATAATTCTGTATTGCTCATACTTGAAATAGACATAATCCTAACCTCAAAACACTAAAAGATAGAGTTAAGAAAAGTAAATTACCAATCATGAAGTTTAGAATTAAACTTGTCGGCGGTTTTTGCTCTTTTCTATGTTTTGATTATTGCAATTAATTTTGGGTTTGTCAGTCGGATTACTTCGGGAGTATTTGCTAAAAATAAGTCGGAATAAGTGGGAATAAGTCGGATGATTTGAGAATTATTTGATATGTAAATGTAATAGCTTGATAGTTGATGGTTGGATAATAAAGGATAAGGGATTTTATGGTTTATGTGTATGGCTAGACTGTTCCTACGCAATACGAACCTCACCCCTTAACAAATATAGGGGTTTCTGAAATCTTGCATGAATATCAATTAGCGTTCAAAATCGGCTGGAATTGCAAATCCCAGTCTAATAGCTCAAGTCTAGGGAGCATTCCAATTTTGCAAAAAGCGCTCAATCACCCGCAGCCTAGTACTGTATCAAACCAACATTGCCGGGTGATGGTAAGCAGGGGGAGCAGGGGAGGCAGGGGAGGCAGGGGGAGAAAATTACTTTTTTTCTTATAATTAACCCCGCAAACTTGACTTGGTGAAGCACTAG
>CAKZYM010000690.1 GCA_937884685.1 uncultured Calothrix sp. | reverse complement strand
GGACTAATTGTTTCAATTCCAAAATCGCGATAAATTGCTTCTCTATTCGGGTCAAATACGCGAGCTAAAACCGAAGGAATTTCAAATAGTTTTTTAGCAATTTGTGCGACCATAATATTAATATTGTCAGAATCGGTAACGGCTAGCAAGCAATCTGCTTTATCAGCTTTCGCACTTCGTAATACTGCTAATTCAGTTGCATCACCAACAATCTGAAAACCACTAAATTCCCCTCCTAAAGCATCAAAATTGGATTCATTCAGGTCAATAACCACAACAGAATTACCTTCAGCACTCAACTTACTAGCCAGAATAGAACCCAAACGACCACAACCAACAACTACAATATATTGAGATTTTGCCATAATATTTTTTGATTAATTTTGAATTTAATAATGTGAATCAAGGAAATAGGGGATTGTTAGTTGTTAGTTGTTAGTTGTTAGTTGTTTAACTATTACCAACTACCAATCCCCAATCCCCAATGCGCTATGCCCAATCCCCCAAAATATTACATTTTCAAACGAGATTTTGGCGAATCTGTAGCTCGTTCCAATTTTTTTTGTGCTGGTCTATAAGCTGGGTCTAAATCTGTCGCAACTCGGTAATTTTTCATCGCTTGTAAATTATCACCAGTTACTTCCAAAAGTTCTCCTAACATATTAAATGCTTCAGCATTATTTGGATTTACACCAATTGCTTGTTTGACTAAAATTATTGCTTCTTCAAATTTGCGTTTGCTGGCTTTATTTTTAGCAGTTGATATTAATGAGTCGTAATCTTTTGATAAATCAGAAACATTTTCTCTTCCCAATACTCTCGATACTAATTCGCGAATTTCTTTCGGAGTAAAAGGTTTTTGAATAAAGTCTACTGCTCCCAATTTCATTGCTTCTACGGCATTTTCAACGTTACCGTGAGCGGATACCATAATTACGTTTAAATCGGGTTTGAGTTCCTTTGCTCTTGCTAATACTTCTATACCGTTCATCCCCGGCATTTGCAAATCTAATAACATTAAATGGGGATTGTATTCAGCAAGTTGAGAAAGTCCATCTAATCCATCGATAGCTGTTTGAACGGTATAACCTTGGGGTTCTAAACATTGTGCTACCGTTAATCGAATATTTTTTTCATCATCTACAACTAAAATTCTTGCTTCAGACATGGGTTAATTCTCCTTGTTTATCAGAATTTTGATTAAAATTATTACTAATAGGAAGTGTAAAGCTGAATTTACTACCTTCACCCACTGTGGAATCTACCCAAATTGTGCCACCGTGGGCTTTGACAATTTCCTTGCAAATAGATAATCCCAAGCCGCTTCCACCGATATCGCGTTTTGTTTTTACCTGCACAAACTTGTCAAAAATTTTGCTTTGAGATGAGGGGTCTATTCCCGGCCCGTCATCGGTTACAGAAAAATAAATCGAGTTACCATGTTTTGTCGCTGCAATTTCAATTTGCGATTCTGCGTAGCGTAAAGCGTTTGCGACTAAATTTGTTAATACCCAAGTTATTTTATTAGCATCTGCATTTACCTCTGGTAATTCTTCTATAGGCTTTTTATTTAATTGAATATTTTTTTCTTGAGTTTGAACTTTAAATAGTGATATTACTTTATCAATGATAAAATTAGCTTTAATCGGAACTCTTTCCATATCAATCCGACCGGATTCAATCTTAGAAAGGTCGAGTAAATCGTTAACTAAACTCCGCAATCTTTCTACATCTTCAGAAGCAGTTTGTAATAACTCTTGCTCTCGTTCCGATAACTTCTGCTGAGCGGTTTCTAAAAGTAAATCGATACTCATTGACATTCCCGTCAAAGGAGTTCTTAATTCGTGAGAAGCAGTCATCATAAAATCACTTTTTAACTGGTCGATTTGCTTAAATTTAGTTACATCTTGCAACAGCAAAACCACACCCAATCTTTTACCATCCTCAGTTTTTACCGGAGTAGTAACATAGCGATAAAATACTCGACTCCGTTTTTTTCTATAGTTAAAACCGATTCATCAGCATTTAATTCCGACGATTCACCAGATTCAGCAGTAGCTTGAATTTGATTGTATAGAGTCCGGTCTTCAACTACTTCTAAATAATGTCTTCCTTCAGCTAACTTTGGTCTAGCATTAAATAAACTTGCAGCCATCGGATTAATATCAATAATATTGAAATTATCGTCAACTACTACAATTGCGTCAGAAATACTATCAATAATCGCTTCATTACGCTGTTTTTGAGCAATAATCGTATTCACATTTAAAGCGTGAAAATTCCTGAGTTTCTGGCTCATAGAATTTATTTCTCCCGCCAAATGTCCTAACTCATCATTGGACTGCACCGGAATATTCACATCATAATTACCACCAGCAATTTCCTCAGTCGCTTCAGTAATTTTCTTCAACGGACTTGTTAAATTATTCGATAAAATTAAACTAAAAATTAAACCTAAAACAGCAGCAGAAGAACCCGCAAAAATCATTGATGCAATAGCATTTCTAGAAGTAACTTGTGCTTGTTGCGAAGTTAATTCCATAGTTTGCTGATTCAAATTTCGCAATTCAATCAAACCTTGACGTACTGCTTCAAACTTCGGTAAAACCGATTGATTGTAAAAACTTGTTGCTGCTTGAGATTGACTTTCTAAAGAACGAAATCGAGCAACGCTGCTAATATAATCTCGATAATTTTTTTCTAAACTACCTAAAATCTCAGCTTCGCCATTAATAGTAATATTATCCTTAGCTCGCGATAACCACTGTAAAAATTCAACTTGATTATTTGCAAACAAATCAATACCTTTTGCACCACCTTCCGACAGTGAAATTAAAGTCGCGCTATCCTGACGCTCCAAAGCTTCCACCATCCCATCAGCAGGACGAATACTGCGGTAATTTTCCCGCAAAATAGCATCGCTAGCTTGTCCCAAACGCCAAAGATTAGCTGCACCCCAAGCACCCACAAGAATGACCAAGGCAAGGCTAACACCATAACCAGCGAGAATCTTAGTTCTCAGCTTCACAGCATTTTATCTCCGAATGCAAGTGAAAATACAATACCAAGATTCGGTTAGTGCTTCTCTCATTCTTGCGACAGAATGTTAGTTTATCTTTGGATAGTGGTTTTATTTATGCCTTTAAAAAATTCATGAAAATTTTTCTAATTATTATCACACCCGTCCAAAAAGTAATTCAAGTAGGAGTCAAAACTGTTAATTCTCTAGAAGTATTACAAAGATTAATCAATTCTTCACAACAAAATACCGATTGAAAACGGCTCAAACTTAGAGAGATAAGGAAGTAGGGTGTTCATATTCAGAAGGAAGGAGACAGTCCCCATAAAAAATAATTATCACCACCAATTACCGAAGTAGTTTGAACTTCTTACCTCTTACTTCTTGCCTCTACCGATAAACTTACTCTCATAGAATAGAAAAGCAGAGACGCATCACAATACGTCTCTACTAAATAAAACTTACCCAAAACCCCTAATTAATTGAGATTTTGGAATCATATTTCCCCTGTTATGCTAGACCAATAGTAGGAAAATCAATCTTGACTATCAGGTCGTTATAATCTTTGTCACCATTTGAACCCATATCCTCGAAACCGAAAGTGTTATCACCTAACAAATTCATATGGTCAAATCCAGTGGAGTTAGCTCCCATGTATGGGAAGTAAACTTCGGGGTCATTACTAGTATCTGCATCTGTAAATTGATCCAAAGTACCATTCAGAATCATCATTGGAGCTAGAATCGAACCAGCTTCAATGGTAGCGCTTCCGGTCTGTGTAGCCCCATCGTCAGCAGTCATTTTTATTACTTCACCAGTGATTGCATCTCTAACAACATTGTCGAGAGCTGCTTGGAGGTAATCAGCTTGGCTAGCGCTATTGGGGTCAAAACTACCCATCAGACCATCAGCATTGTCGATTTCATAGAAGTAAACTTCGTTGTTACAGACAGCTTCTCTGTGTACAGTATAGTTAAAATCAACTAGACCCGATTCCCCTGTCAAATCGATTAATTCCCCTGGACTCCCACCTTGTAATTGCGTTCCTCTCGCAATTGGTTCATCGGTAAGTTGGACACTTAAGACTACATCATCAAAGGACTCATCACCACCACCTACTTGGTCTTCCCAAGACAAGTTAAATTTTCCGTTACTTTCTGAGGTAATTCTCAGGGGTTCAAAAGCATCGCTATCAAAAGTGGCACCTAAAATAACTTGCTCAGCAGAGGTTTCACCGTTCAGAACTGCATCGGTAGTGGAATCTGATACCAGATAAAACACCATGCGATCGCCACCGCTAAATCCTTCGACTGTACGAGAAAGTTCTGTAGGGTCAAAATCGTTAGGATTTGATGAGAGGGAAGAAAGCAAGATTTGCGATTGCTTGAGAGCTGCTTGAATATAAGCATCCCCATCATCAGGAGTCAAAGATTCATTTGTATCTGGATCGACAATCGTACCTTGGTCATCATTGACTGCAAATACACCAACTTCATTAGTGAAAGTAGCATCTTTGCTTACAAATTGAGCTTTTAGATTAGCCGTTCCAGAACCACTAATACTAAATAAACCATCATCGTTTACTTGTAACTCTGTTGTTTTTTCAGTAGTAAAGTTCCAAATGGTTGGGTTGCTAATACCAGCGAAAGCATTACCTGA
>CAKZYM010000689.1 GCA_937884685.1 uncultured Calothrix sp. | reverse complement strand
AGTTAACTATTGGACGTTCTTCGACAGTACTAGAACAAGCATTTTCAAGTTTATCGCGGCTTAATTGTGCCCCTGCTGAGGCTAAAACTGTATAACCTCCTAGAGATTGACCAAGTACACCAACAGCTTGTAAATTAAGGGTTTTTAATTCAGATTCGGATTTTGCACGGCTTTCTAATTCATCTAATACTGCTGTAATATCTTGAGGAAGCAGTAATAATGTATTTGGGTCTGGTGGCCCTTCTAATCCATTAAAAATTTTAGAAAATTTCTTAGTGCTGGTTTCAAAATGTTCTGGAACTACAACAGCGTATCCATGAGAAGCCAAATGTTTTGCTAAGTAAGTAAAAGTCTGACGATTAGAGGCTGTTCCGTGAGAAATGACTGCGACAGGAATCTGTTTTGATGAATTTGATGGTTGGTTTGGTAAATACAAATCAGCGCTTGAGATTTGTGAACGACCGGGATTTTGAAAAGGAATGGTTGTTAAATCCCAGGTATAATTACCTTTTTCACGAGGGTCTGCCTCGATTGATTTTACTGCTAATTTTTCAGATTGGGATTCAGCAAGTTTACGAATATTAGCTACTATTCCAGTTTGTTTTTGAAATATTTCTTGATTTTCTTTGGCGAGTTTTAGAGTTAGGGGTAAATTAATTTGAATGGTTTCTAAAGGAAACTGACGAATCACATTCATTACTGTTAATCCTTGTTCATCATCAGCAGCGAAAATTAAAGCTGCTCGAAGTGCTTTAAAGCCGTTCAAAGAATTTTCTGTTTGGATAATTTGACCCAAACGCTTGAGTAATTTCGAGCCAGCAGAGCTATAGCTAATTTGCGATATACCGACAACATCAATATCAAATTTGGTATTTAATAAAGATTGAAATAATACCAGTTGTTCTTCATTCAAATAATTGTCTAAAATACTGGAGTTATTTTCCAGCTTTCCGGTTTTCGCAATTTCTTCAAGTTCGTTGAGTTCAATTGTAGAACCAACTGGACCATAGAAAAACTGAATACGTTCGGCGCTATACGCGGGTTGCATTGTCAGCATACTAGAGCATAACCCGAACAAAGTAGCAACTAAAGTTCGCGTTCTTAGATTACGGAAAGAGCGGTAGAAAGGAAGTTTCATTTTTGTTGTTTAAGGGTATGTATTTAATCCTTTAAGTTCTCTCAACCCAAAAAATAAAGCTGAAGTTTTTTTTATAGAAGGAAAAAGAACTTTATTCACCGTTACCAAGATGCTCCGCTCGCTTTAATTAGCTCGAAAAATCAGATATCAAACAGCTAAAGCAGTTCGTGAAAATGACTTTGTATTTTTCCATTGCTTTAACTGTTTTTCAAAAGTAGTTGCATCGAGATTATCCATATCAAATGCAATATAAGCATCCGGACGAACTAAAAGAATCCGACCAGTTTCAGTTCCAAGCTTGGTTTCAAAATCACCGCGATAATCTACTAAGGTACTAGCTCTAAAGTCATGCAACTGCGGTAAACCATTATTCAAGATTACGTGCGTTCTTAACATTTCATCGCCATTTTTAAGAATCTGCTCTATTTGTTTGCGTCGGGATTGAGCTTGATTTGGACTGATAAACAGAATTAAGGTATAGCCAGGAAAGCGCAGGAGTTCATAAAGCCTTATCCGTTCGTGTTTAGCGCTCATCATTTCCATGTCTGGTATCCGCTTTCCTGCGAGTTTACCAACTCCCGTCTCATAACTAACTCCTAACCCCGATAAGTTTTCTGCTAGCTTCCGCTGTACGAAAGGTAAGGGAATAAAAATACGAAATACTAATTCTCGCATTTGCCTTAACAAACGTTGGCGTAAGAGTAAACTACGTAACAGCAAGTCGCTTGTACGTAAAATTTGACTACCTACTCTATAGCGCTCTCTATCGTAAGTCTTGAGGAGACTTTGAGGGAAGGTACCTTTAACTGCAAAAGCTAATTTCCAACCGAGATTAAAGCCATCTTGGATACCCGTATTCATACCTTGACCGCCAGCGGGACTGTGAGTATGGGCTGCATCCCCAGCAATAAATACTCTTCCTATTTGATATCTGGGGGCTAAACGCAATTCGGAACCCCATCGGGATAACCATTTAGGTTGACTTAAATAAACTGGTTTTTCCAAGATAGCACTGATAGATTCTTGCAGTTCTACAAGGTCAAGTTGGCGTTTTTTGGACTGATTTTGATATTTGCGGTCGATAGTGACAATACGGTGCGAACCGTCATCAAAAGGTACGATAAAAGCTAAACCTCTATCGCTGGAATGCTGTTCGGTTCCACCTTCAGCGTGATGTCCTTCCATATAAACGTCACCTAAGAATGCAGTCCAAGAATAGGGAGAACCTTCAAAAGGTAAACCCAGTTCTTCTCTTACGGTACTCTGGGAGCCATCTGCACCTACAAGATATTTGGCTTCAATCTCAGCTTGAGAGCAATCTTGATATTCGACGGTAGCACAGACTCCTGCTTCAGTTTCCTGGAAATGAGTTAGGCTGCTACTTCGTTCGACTTCTACACCAAATTGATTGAGACGATGCTCTAAAATTGCTTCAGTTTCAGCTTGAGGCAGAATCAAAATATAAGGAAACCGGGTGTCAAGCTTGTACATACTAGCCCGCAGTGGGTTTTTTGCATCTGCGCTAAAATCAATTCCAGGAGATGTATAACCATGTTGGATTAATTCTTCAGCAACACCAAGAATGTCTAAAAATTCTAAGGTACGAGCATGTATAACGAGAGCTTTACTGCGAGTAGATGGCTGGTTCCGTTGTTCGATGATTCGTACTTTGACGTTACGTCGCGCAAGTTCGATAGCAACTGTTAAACCTGTAGGACCAGCACCGATAACTAGAACATCTGTTTTTTGCAACATGGAGATTTTCCTTTTTATCTCGATTTAAGGGCTATGTAGGTTTTAGCCAATGGAATCAATCTAAAACGCTTGATTGAATTTGATTCTATAAATTTCATCATGAAAAAAGCTGTAACCTAAAGCTGTATTTGAACAAAAATGAATCATTATAAAAGAAGTCATGATTTACTTAGAACCTAAAAGCTTTTGATATAAGCTTGATGAAAATTTTTAAGAATACAAGGCTGTGGAGAGGACAAAGATTATTTGGTTCAAAATAAAGTTCTTAGATAAGAATCATTCACTTACTCGCTTGATAATATTAAAACGTATGTTTGAATTCATTGCAAGCTTTACTAGCTTAAAAAACATATGCACCTCTGATGATTCTTATAGAAAACATTCCATATAACCTATGGACTTAATCCTTCCCGACAGAAGATTACAGAATAGAAAACCGCAGACTCTATCCACATATTGTTCTTCTTGAAAACAGACACCCATGGCAACTTCAACATTCTCTGAGAAAGCCTCTATTGATTATTATTTAGGGATTGCTCTAGAGGTAACCGAGCGTTGTAAACTCGCAAAAGCACGGTTGTAATCTAAGATAGCTCTAATACTGTTGCCTTCAGCGGTGGTAAGAGCATTTTCTGCATCTATTACTTCTAATTGAGTACCGACACCAGCTTGAAAGCGCAAACGAGCTAATCGTAAAGATTCTCTAGCTTGTTCTAGAGCAGCATTAGAAGTCTGTACGTTTTCTAAATTAGATTGCAAACCCGAATAAGCCTGCTCGACCTGAAAACGAATCTGATTGCGAGTATCCGAAAATTGAGTTTCAGCTATCTTAACGTTCGCTTTTGCTTGTGCAGCTTGGGCTTTGGCTCTACCACCATCGAATAAATTTAAGTTTGCTTGAACTGCAACGCTGTAGCCATCCGTAAGACTGACGCTATCGTCGAACTGGTCTAATAGACTATAGCTAGCAACTAAAGCAATTTGAGGTTTAAGCGCAGAAAGTGCTAAGCGTCTGTCGAGTAAATTAATATTGCGTTGGGCTAACTGTTGTTGCAGTTCCGAACGATTTTGATAAGCCAGAATAATACTTTGCTCTAAACTGGTTTTCCATAAACCAGCTAATTTTACAGGGTCGGCAGCAGCGATATCTACAGATTGAGGTAAACTTAGACGAGTTACCAGACGACGACGAGCAACTTGTTGAGATCCAATGGAATTGGTCAACTGTTGTTGAGCATTTGCAAGATTTACCCGAGTCCGTAATACATCAAACTGAGTACCAGTTCCCGCTTGCTCCAAAGCTTGAGCATCTCGTAGACTAGCTCTTGCATTCACCACAGCTGCATTCGCAATCCTGACTTCTTCATCAGCTTGTTGCAAGTCAAAGTATTCTGTAGAAACATTCAAGCGAACTTCTTCCTCTAGAACCTCTACAGCTAATTCCTGAACCCGCAAACGCTCTTGAGCTTGTCCGATTTGAGCATTCCGTCTCCCTCCGGTATAAAGGTCGTAACTTAACTGAAGACTACCATTAAAAGCAGTAGTTGCTTCATCAGTACCGATATTTGTGCTTTCAACTGCAAGTTGATTTTGAGCGGATTGTTGTCTTGCAACTTCAGCGCTTAAACCTGCGTTAGGTAATAAAGATGCTTGAGCTTCTTTAACAGCAGCTTGAGCGCGTTGTAATTCCAGCAATCCTACCTGTAACTCGCGATTATTTCGTCGCGCTAATTCCAAAGCTTGCTCTAAAGTTATGGCTTGAATTTTCTGAATCTGAACTTCTTG
>CAKZYM010000688.1 GCA_937884685.1 uncultured Calothrix sp. | reverse complement strand
AAATAAAAATTAAAATAAAATTAAAATTAATAAAATATTAAAAATAAACTAAGAGCAAAAATAAAATTAAAATTAATAAAATATTAAAAATTATTTTCTGATTACAAGTTTACGCCCAAACGTGATAACGTTTATAACTCGTTGCAGCTTGAGGGTTTTTCCTCTTTTTGCGACAATATTTGCTACAACATATTTAACCGTGTCGTAGTTATGCCCTGGTATTTGCACGAGTTAAAATATTAACTATGTCTTCTCAACCTACAATTCAAAGTATATACACTGATGGCGCTTGTACCGGCAATCCAGGACCTGGTGGTTGGGGTACTGTTATTTACTTCGATGATGGTTCAGTCCACGAACTTGGTGATGCATCAAAAAAAACCACCAACAACAGAATGGAAATGCAAGCCGCCATAGCCGGCTTGGAATTTCTAGAGTCTTCCGGACAAAACACACCCATCACTCTTTACACCGACAGTGAATACCTGATTAACTGCGTCACGAAGTGGGTAAAAGGATGGAAACGTAAAGGTTGGAAGAAATCTGATGGAAAACCCGTACTTAACCAAGATTTATTGCAAATTCTAGATAATCTTAATAATCAACAAATTAAATGGCAGCACGTTCGCGGTCACGCTGGTAATATAGGTAACGAACGTTGCGATACAATCGCCCGTGGTTTTGCTTCAGGGAAAATACCATCACTAAAGCGAATGGTGGATATAAATACCAGTGATGCTAATTTCGCACAAAAGACCGAAGTTAAGGTATCATCTACATCTAACTCACACATTACGCCACCCATTATTAACAAAAAGATACATAATAGTACTCTTGAGTCGGACACAAACAACACGAAAACTATGGAATCATCTAGCGCTTCTGCTACCTTGCAAAACGAAGATTTACCGCGCGAAACAAGAGTATCGCAACTCCGCAGTTTAGTTGAAACTCTTCGCATTGCTGACGAAATAGCCGAAAAAGGTTACTTAATCACTAGTTCCGAACTAGCGGACTTAATGAACGTTCACGCTAGTGCTGTAACCAGTCGCGGAGACCAATGGCGCTGGAGAAACTGGATAGTTTCACGAGTACGTCGCGAAGGTAATCAAATTCTTTGGGAACTCGAACGGGCCGATAAACTTGACGACGAAGAAGAGTAAGAAAGGTAAAAGGTAAGAGGTCAAAGGTAAAAGGTTTAATTCTTTAAGTCAGTAACTGGCAAAGCTGTAATTTAGGGATTTATAATTTCTTACCTATTACCTCTTACCCCCTACCCCTTACCTTCCTCAACCATACTCTCGTCCTCGCCACTGTCGCGGTGTGCGTAAGGCTGAAAGAAAAATTCGTAAAACGGCTAAGGGGTCTGCTATTGGTGAAAGCCAAAATAACCAGCCCCCTTTGTTTTGCGTGAAATCATAAGAGGGTGCTATTGCTAAAAGCATTAAAAAACGAATCAATATTAAAAATAGATTCAGCCACAGTAGAAACGAAGGAAAAGAAGGAGAAAATGAGAAAGGGGAGGAAAGAAATAAAAACAAAAGTACGACGATTAAAGGTAAGCCTTGGACTGATGTGAGTAACCATAAGTCACCCCAAGTTTGAGCGCGAGAGGATGCGTCTTTGAGGTCGAGACTTCTTCCCCACTCTTTCCAAGTTTCCGCAGCACCTTCATACATCCTGACTTTCAGGACTTTTGCTCCATCCAAGAAACCAACTTTAAAACCTGTTGCAGCTATCTGTCTGGCTAAGGTGACATCATCGCAAAATGAACTTTTAGCGCTGGTATAACCATTTACTTTTTCTAAAACTGAGCGACGACACAGAAAACATTGTCCATTAGCCATGACCCGCTCTGAACTCTGGGCATTTACACCGGCAGGGTCGAACCGATAAAGTAGCGTCATTAACAGCGCTGGTTGTAATAAAGATTCTCCTGGATATTGCAGAATAAATTGAGGAGAGAGGGAAACTAAATCGTAATCGAGAGCAGATGCAGTTTTTACCAAACCAGCGACTAAACCCGGTGCTGGTTGAGTATCTGCATCCATTCCCAAAAACCACTCACTCGCAGCAGAAGTACTTAAAAAGCCATTGTGTAAAGCCCAGGGACGACCTACCCAGTTTTTTGGTAAAGGGTCGTCCGTTATTAAGCGAAAACGCGGGTCTTTTTCGATTGTTGCTTTTACTAAATCGCGGGTACCATCCTGAGAATTGCTATCTACAACGATGATTTCCCTAACTTCATAACTTTGTTTGCTTAAACCAGTTAATAAAGGACTAATTCGTTCAACTTCGTTGAGAGTCGGAACCACCACGCTGACATTTCCCAGAAGTTCCGGTGTTGGACTTTGAGGTTGAATCGGAGGTTGACGAAATGGCCCTTTCAGTAGACGTGACAGCAGAACAAAAACTGCTGGTACCTGAAAAACTAGAATCAAAAGCGAGATACCGCTTAAAAGCTCCTGCATTATTAATCACTGTATTGAATCGTTACTTTACCGCAACTTTGACAGAAGCAACTGCAATTTCTGAAGCTGCATTGTCTACACCATCAGTTGTATAAGATAGTGCGGTAGAACTCTTCAACCATAAGACGATAGCTGGAACAACACCCAAAATTAATCCTAAAGAAACTGGGATAAAATAACCATCTCCCAGACTTAAACCGGCCGCGAACATAAAATTACTCAAATAGACAACCAAAGGTAAAACCAATTGACTGCGTAATAATTTAATTGGCTTCGGACCCCATATCAAAGCCGCTGTACCCATAAATAGTGCGCTAGTACCAAACCAACCAAGGTAGTTCCGGTAAGGTGTTCCGTAGAAATCTCCTGGAGTTTCCCAGTACCAGAAAGGAAAAGCAGTTTGACTCATTGCTGGTTCGAGAGCAAAATCCCAACTTGTGAAGAGTAAAGCACCAATTGCAATAGCAGCAATATGACGAATCAATGTTGGTTTTTCGGCTACTTTGAGACCACTTCTAGCAATTAAATAAGCTGATAAACCTACGTAAAACCAGGACAAAGGAATTGTAAACGGAACCAATCCACCAATTTTATAACCCAAGCCGCTTAGATAGCTGTAATCGCCAAAAGGAAAGCCAGTACTGGTTCCCAGCAATTCGCTACCAACCGATATTAAAACAGAAGGAACCAGAAAACCCAGCCAAGTCTTCCATCCCAAAACTCTACAAGCGTAAATAGAAACAGCTATTATTCCGAAAATAATATCTACCACACCACCATTAGCCATACTCAACTGCATGGCCGTTTCTCCAACGTCTCCAAAATTTAGAATCATTTTGGCATTAGGTATAACCAACAAAATACCTACAAGTCCAAAGACCTTAGCCAAAATATGACTTATAAGGCAGACGCGCTCCGCAATAACAGACTGTCTCATAATAATCCCTTAACAAGATATGATAGACCGCAACCTAGCTGACTATCAGTTTACAAATTTTTTACAACAGATTGAAACAATTTTTAATAAATTCTTATTTTACCTATAAATTTGACATAATATTTGTTCTTTTTCTGCCTTAGATATCAAAGATAGAATTATAGTTTACGGCATTATAGAAAAAGATTGAGTTAGAATATTTTGTCAATCTTTTCCGAGTTCAGCTTTCAGGGAAAAGTCTTATTAAACACTGAAATAGTCTTGCGTGCAATCACTAATAGAAATTAAGTATGCTTACCTACCTTTAATATCCGATTAATTTACTATCAATGCAGGTTGAGGCGCAACCAATTATGCAATCTATTATTAAAA
>CAKZYM010000687.1 GCA_937884685.1 uncultured Calothrix sp. | reverse complement strand
CTATTAGCCCCAGACTTCTAGTCTGCGGGTTTTTTGCATAATTGGGATGCTCCCACTTTTGGTGGCAATATCATATCTACAATTGAAGAGATAGATAATTATACTAAACAAGACTTACCCACAAAACTTATTGAATCACCTTTGATTCTATTTGTGAATAATTATTCTATTATACTTTATGACTACCAAGGATTTATTTGGGAAAATACAGATATATTATGGAATAATATTCGTAAAATTAAAATCTACGGTAGCAAAGTAATATTAGGAGAATTCTTTTCAAACGAAGAATCCTGGATGCCATTTTGGTTAAATATTAAAACAGGTGAATTTCATCGAGAAGAATTTAGCAACGAACGCTTTTTTGGACAAAATACCAAACGTCCTTGGTGGCAATTTTGGTAAATCTAAATATAAGCATAAATATAAATATAAACAAATCAAAACCCATGACTCCTCAAAAACCAATCAGCGTATGGCAATATAAACCCTGGTGGTGTCAACCATGGTCTATATTGCTCACCGGAACAACGTTAATCACCGCAAGTTGGTTATTATTTCACAAAATCTGGTTAACCATTTTAGTCTCCATCCCTTTATTGACCTGGATGGGCTTTTTTCTATTGATATACCCCAAAGCTTTTAGAGAAAGTGTAATAAATGAAATCGGGAACACGGAATAGAGGGGAGAGAGAAGGAGAAAAGGGGACAAGGAGACAAAGAGAATTTTAACCTTTAAGCTTTGACCTTAATTACTCCTAACTCCTCACTCCTAACTCCTCACTCCTAACTTTTCTTACCGTTTATTTTCTACGGAACGATAAGCAAAACGCATCGATTGCAACATTCTTTCTCGTTTTTTGCGAGCGATTGCTTGTAAATCGATTGTTTTATCGGTTTCATCAACTATCTCACCGGTTATTACTTCTAGTACGTCTTCTAAGGTAATTACACCTGAAACGTTACCGTACTCATCTACTACTACGGCTAAATGTTCGCGAGCTTCCAGGAAGTTTCTCATTAATCTATCAGCGCGAATTGTTTCGGGAACGAATCCGACTTTTCGCGTTAATGTGCCAATCTTTTGAGTTTTTCTTCCCTCTACCATTGCTGTAAGCAAGTTCTGCTTTAAAGCTACACCAATTACTTCATCAATAGTTTCATTAATAACAATAATTCTTGTATGCTGCGAACTAATAATATCCGCTTTGGCTTCAGCAAGAGTTAAATCACCGCGTAAATACGTCAATATTGTTCGGGGTGTCATTAAGTCTGCTGCTGTCAGTTCATTTAACTGGAATACCCGCTGAATCATCTGCGCTTCGTCACGTTCGATGATTCCTTCTTGATGAGCAATATCTGCCAACAACATAATTTCTGCTTTATTGGTTGTTGGTTGTTTTTTACCTCTAGTAAAAGGTGCTGTAATATTCTCTAAGACCCAAACTAAAGGTGTAAAAATTAAGGTTAATGCAGCAAGAGGAATAGCTATGAATAAGGAAATTGTCTCTGCGTAACGCTCACCAACAGTTTTCGGGATAATTTCTGCACAAATGATAATTAAAAATGTTAGTACACCCGAAAATAGCCCTAGTAAATTATTTCCCAGTACTTCTCTAGCAATACTACCTGTAACAATACTTCCGACAATATTGAAAACATTATTGATAACTACAATAGTGGCGATTGGTCGATTCATGTTTTCTCGAATCGCTAATAAAGCCACTGCTGATGGGTTCTTTGTTTGCGCTAGCTGTCTAACTTTCAGCGTCGAAACCGAAAACAAAGCCGCTTCTATTCCAGAACAGAGGGCTGAACCTGAAATAACGAAAATAACAACGAAAATAAGCTGTAACATCATATTTCCCAGCTATGGGAAGAATAGTTGAGGTTAATTGTGTTTTGAACGAAGTACTACAAGCGATGTTGTAGCTAATACAACCTCACCTATCTTAAACCCACGCAGGCAGTTCCTGCTTGTTAGAAAACTACGAGCCAGTCTACAAGCTGTCACAAGCATTTTAATTCACCACCTGAGCGCCGTGACTACGTGGGTCTTCATTACTACCTGTTGGTGCTGCGTTTGTAGAGAACTGCGAAACTCTACCGTTAGCTTGAGCATAGGGTAAAGGCGAACCTGCAATCAAGGCTTCTAGATTACTTCCCATAATTGTCCGGGGTTGGTCACCTATAGTTTCTGCTTGAGGTTGAGAATTTTTATCCATAAGCACTAAATGCGGAATTCCTTCTACCCGATATTGCAGCATTTCTGGCAGCCACTTAGTATTGTCCACATTCAGCATCACGAAATTTACTTTATCGGCATACTCTGTTTCCAGTGTGGCAATATCGGGTGCCATCTTCTGACAGACGGTACACCAATTAGCGTAAAATTCTATTAAAGATGGTTTTCCATTACTCAAAGCAACTTCCAGCGGTGTGGAATCTTTTTCTAAATCGGTTAAAGAAACGGAAGTAGTCTCGCTGCGGAGTCCTAAAAACAAAGCAACTGACAAAACCACAGCGACTGTCACAATCAAAAAATTTCGCAGACGTACTCCAAAAGTGGATTCCGGGGGTTCCTGAGAATCTAAAGACGAATCCGTACTCATAATCAAGTTTATAAAGTCTTAACAAGTCATTTCATATAAGTTTAACCCTCTACTTCCATTTATTAGAACCGTTACGAAAATAAAAACATTAGATGGGTCATAGGTAATGGGTAATGGGTAATGGGTAATGGGTAATGGGTAATGGGTAATTCTATTTATCACTCATAACTCATAACTCATAACTCCTAACTCCTAACTCCTAACTATTCATATTTACCAATCCCCAATCCAAAATCCAAAATCCAAAATCCAAAATCTAAAATTCAAAATGAAAAAAAGAGTTACTATCACTTTCCCTAAGCGTACAGTTCAAATGCCTGTTACTTATCGACTGGCTAAGGATTTTAATGTTGCTGCGAATATTATTCGCGCTCAAGTTGCTCCCAATCAAATTGGTAAGCTGGTTGTGGAATTATCTGGAGATATTGACCAGTTAGATGCAGCTATACAGTGGATGCGGGAGCAAAATATTGCCGTCTCGCTGGGTTTGGGGGAAATTGTCATCGATGAGGAAGCTTGCGTTCACTGTGGTTTGTGTACTGGGGTTTGTCCTACACAAGCTCTTACTCTCAATCCTGAAAGTTTTAAGTTAACGTTTACTCGTTCTCGCTGTATTGTTTGCGAACAGTGTATCCCTACTTGTCCCGTGGATGCGATTTCTACGAATTTGTAATTAGTTGTTAGTGGTTAGTGGTTAGTTGTTAGTTGTTAGTAATAATGAAATCAGTGAAATCAGTGAAATCCATTTAATCCGTGATAGTTGTTAGTAGGATAAATTGTCCGCTGCTCACTGCTCACTGAGAACTGTTAACTATAAACTGTAAAAACATCAGCAATTATACTAGCTTGACCCTGTAGGCTATTTTCTGCGGGTGAATCGTGAACTACTAACAGCGATTTTACTCCTGTAATTCCTTCAAATAAAGTAATTCCTTCTGCATGGTCTGCATCAACTCCGTAAGGAATATCAAGTATCGCTTCGGGATAATTAAGTTTGTTCTGGTCTAAGTTAGCAGCATCTTTCAAACGATAAATTGTTACCGGACCGTCTAAATCCATTGTGGGACCAGCTAAAATCAATAAATCTTGATTATCCCAACATAAATCCCGAATTCCTAAACCGTTTAAATAGATAAAATGCTTTTTGTATTTCTCTCCGCTTTTTCCCA
>CAKZYM010000686.1 GCA_937884685.1 uncultured Calothrix sp. | reverse complement strand
AAATTTATCGTCCAGGGAGAGATGTAGAAATATTAGAAAACCCTAAAACATTATCTGGTGAAGAAGTTTTACCCGAATTTATATTTGATTTAACAACAATAATGTAGAGATATGTTTTCAAATCATAATTTCTCTCAGGCTAAAGCCTGGAGCTACATCTACAAAGCCCACCTGCGTAGGCTAAAAAACCTTGTATTTTCTTAGTCCGTGCAGACGGACTTAGTAATTGTAGCCTCACCCTTGAGGGTGTGGGTAATGCGGGAAAAACCCTAAACCCCCACCAAAACACTCTCCAACAACCCTTCAAACAACTTCAACCCATCAGTATTCCCCAACATAGCATCAGAAGCTCTCTCAGGATGCGGCATCATTCCTAACACATTACCGTCTTTATTACAAATACCTGCAATATCTCTTAACGAACCATTGGGATTATCACCTTCGTAGCGAAATACAATTTGATTATTTTCTTCCAACTCATTCAAAGTCTTCTCATCAGCGTAAAACTTCCCTTCACCATGAGCTACGGGTAAAACTATTTGTTCGCCATTTTGATAATTTTGCGTCCAGGGAAAACTATAGCGCTCTACTTTTAACGGAACTCTGTCGCAGATAAAATGTAAATCTCGATTTCTAATTAAAGCACCAGGTAACAGCCCCGATTCAGTTAATACTTGAAAACCATTGCAGATACCCAAGACAAATTTACCTTGTCGTGCATGTTCTATAACAGAAGACATTACCGGAGAAAATCTAGCAATAGCACCGCAGCGGAGATAATCCCCGTAACTAAAACCACCAGGGAGAATTACCACATCAATATCAGAAATATCAGTATCTTGATGCCAAACCATCCGAGTTGGTTGCTCAAGAATATCTCTCGTCACGTAAGCAACATCGCGATCGCAATTTGAACCGGGGAAAACAATAACGCCAAATTTCATTGTCAGTTAAAGGGTTGAAGGTTTAGAGGGGGAGAGGGGGAGAGGGGGAAGAGGGGAAGAGGGGGAAGATGGGAAGATAAGGAGATAGGGAGACAAAATAATAACTCCTAACTCTTAATTCTTAACTGTTAACTGCTCACTGTTAACTGTTCACTGTTCGCTGATTCCACTTCAGTTAAATCGAAGCGATAGTTCTCAATTACAGGATTTGCTAGCATTTGGTCGCATATTTTATCTAAATCTTGACGGGCTGAATTCTCGGAATCAGCAGTAATGGTCAACTCGATATATTTTCCAATTCTTACTTGTTCGACATTGTTATATTCCATCTGCTTTAACCCAGATTGTACAGCGACACCTGCTGGGTCTAAAACAGAGGAACGAAGAGTTACAAAAATTTTAGCTTGATATTTAATTGGCACTTAATCTTACCCAACGCTGCTCTGGGTATACTATATCTTTCTGCTGTCACTAAATGAAAATTATATTTTTGAATGATTGAAGTAAATTAAAAGTAGAAGTGGTAATAGAAATTCTTTATTGCTGTTATTTAAATAGTTATTGTTTATGAAACCCATACATACCCGCAGTCAAGAGCGGATTTTAAATTTGCTCAAATCCATTAAACAAGGCATTTCCGCTCAAAATCTATATGTGGAACTGCGTAATAGCAATCAAAGTATGGGTTTAGCAACGGTTTACCGTTCGTTGGAAGCTTTAAAACTTGAAGGATTAGTCCAGGTAAGAACTTTAACTAATGGTGAAGCACTGTATAGCTTAGTCAAACAAGACAAACATCATTTAACCTGCTTGCAATGCGGTCGGTCAATTCCTATCAAGCAATGTCCGGTTCACCAATTAGAAAGCGAACTCGAAACCAGCCAAAATTTTAAAATCTTCTATCACACGTTAGAATTCTTCGGCTTATGCGATAAATGTCATGCAGAACAAGCTTGTTAATGATTGGTAATTGGGGATTAGGAATTGAGAGTAATGAATAATAAGTAAATAGAAATTACTTGCTACTTACTACTTGCTACTTATTGAAAACTCCTAACTCCTAACTCCCCTAAACTTAACCGCGTTGTTGATGGTTGTAAATTTCTCCAAGCATGGGATTATCAGCTTGACTTTCGGAAACGATAGAACGAATACCTTCTAGAGTTCCGGGAATTGTCCGGGGGTCCATGAACATGACTTTGGCACTTTCGCTTTTTCCGATGGCTGAACCCATGTCTAAGTAGCCTAAAGCTAATAGTACTTCTAATGCTTGCTGTGCTTGAGGATTATCTTTCATTTTTTGAGCGAGAATATCAGATGATTGAGCAATCGCGTGAGCTTTAAGTATTTGCTGTTCGCGCTCTGCTTGGGCTTTAAGTACGGTAGCTTCTTTTTCTGCTTCTGCACGTAAAACTACTGCTTTTTGATTTGCTTCAGCTTCTAAAACTTGAGCTTCTGCTCTACCTCTAGAACTGTTAACCGCCGATTCTCTTTCTCCTTCAGATGTTAAAATTGCTGCCCGCTTTTTTCTTTCTGCGGACATCTGTAATTCCATTGAATCTTGTACTGCTTTGGATGGAATAATATCGCGCAGTTCTACACGGGTGACTTTTACACCCCAGGGGTCTGTTGCGATATCCAAGTCTCGTAGTAAAGTTTCGTTAACTTCGGTACGAGCGGTAAAAGTTTGGTCGAGTTCTAACTGTCCCATTTCGGAACGAATTTGAGTTAAGACCAAATTCACCATTGCTGCTTGGAGATTCTCTACTTTGTAGTAAGCTTTCTCCATATCAACAATTCGCCAATAGACTACAGCATCAACCTCAATGGCTACGTTATCGCGGGTAATACACTTTTGTGGGGGAATATCGATAACTTTCTCTCGATTAGTTTCGCGGAAAACTACTCTATCGAAGAAAGGAATCATAAAGTTAAGTCCGGGTTCTAACTTTGTGTTGTAGCTTCCTAATCTTTCTACTAAAGCTTCGTTTCCTTGATTGATAATTTTCACGGAACCGGCTAAAGCAGAACCACCTAAAGCTAGGGATATCAGTAAAAATAATTGTTCCATTGTCTTTTATTTTCTCCTAATTTTTTCTTGAATATTTTTCAAACATGAAAATCAAATACCAACGTCAAAGATGAAAATTAAATACCAACATCAAAGATGAAAATTAAATACCAACATCAAAGATGAAAATTAAACACCAACGTCAAATACTGGAATTAAGGAAAACTAAGAATGCAAAATATTTTCGGGCATTACAATCAAGGTTGTACCTTCGCGTCTAACTACGTAAACTCTTTGGTATGGGGCAATAAAAGCGTGTTCGTCATCACATCGCGCTCGCCAAGAATTACCTTCGTATAAAACCCGTCCTGTTCTACCGGCTGGTATTTCAGTAATCGTTTCTCCTAAAACTGCATCCCTAATCTTTGATTTGCGTCGTGGTGGTGAAATATATTTACGGGTAAGCACTATTAATGATGCGGAAAGCAGCAACCAACACAGTGCTTGCAGCCATAAAGGTATTCCTAATGTGAAAGACAATAGCGCGACGATAAAAGCGCTAAGACCCATCATAAAAGCGACAAAAGCAGTCGGGATAAATAATTCCGACAAACAAAAACAGGCTCCGACTATCAGCCAGATTACGGTAATGGTCATATGTCATCCTAAAATCTACATTCAGGATAAATTGATTCTCACTTACTAGTACAAAGAAGGCTCAATTATCTAATTATGGAAGTACAACAATATTAACTACAAGAAAACTAACTACTTCAAAAGCCAAGATTTTATTAAGCTTCGCGGTACTAAATTTGAGTACACATTT
>CAKZYM010000685.1 GCA_937884685.1 uncultured Calothrix sp. | reverse complement strand
AGAAGAGGGAAAAAATAATCTTGAAATTATGAGGGATAATAGATATTTAGTTAAGAATGCATTTCCTTGGAACAGAGCGATAAATCACCTACTACAAACCTAAAATTATTTTCCCGATTATCAATTACCTCTCTTACAAAGTTGCTCTTGAGGGAAACCCCCAAGACCGCACTTTGCGCTATTCCCAATCCCCAATTCCCAATTTCTAAATATCAATCAAATTACTGTTTAAAATAAAAGCTATTTTTTTCATCTAGCACAAAATAAAAATTTTCTGATATTTTTTTTTGTAGCGCCTTCATATTGACAATTTGAATGCTATATTAGTAAGGCTATTAGTGTGCGTACATATATAGATAGTTTTCTTAAAACCTGTGGCAAATTCAAGATCCGCTCTCAAACGCGTTCAAGTTGCAGAACGCAACAGACTACGTAATAAATCCTATAAGTCGGCATTAAGAACGTTGATGAAGAAATACTTCACCACGTTAGATAAATATAAAGCCGAGCCTTCCGAAGAATTAAAGAAAGAAGTATTGTCAAGCATGTCTGCTGCTTATCAGAAGATAGATAAGGCAGTTAAGCGTGGTGTTCTCCATCGTAACAATGGAGCGAGACAAAAATCACGGTTAGCGAAGAAACTAAACGCTGTTACTCAAGCAGCAAGTTAGCTAGATTCAAGAAGTCAGTAGCAATTATGATTGAGAGCGGAAAGTGCGGTCTTGAGGGTTTCCCGCAAGAGCAGCTTTCCAAGACACTGACTAAAAAAAGGATAAATCAATGCAGTTGATTGACACCCACGTTCATCTTAACTTTGACCAATTCCAGCCGGATTTGGAAGCGGTACGCTCCCGATGGCAAGAAGCAGGTGTTGTGCGTCTGGTGCATTCATGTGTTGAGCCATCGGAATTTTCGGGAATCCAAGCATTAGCTAATCGATTTCCGGAAATTAGTTTTGCTGTGGGATTGCATCCCCTCGATGCCCAAAAATGGACATCTCAAACGGCGAACCAAATACAATCCCTGGCTAGCTCTGGGGATAAAATTGTCGCGATTGGGGAAATGGGGCTGGATTTCTATAAAGCTGATAACACCGAGCAGCAAATTCTAGTACTTGAAGAGCAGTTGAAAATAGCAGCGAATTTGAACTTGCCAGTTATTATCCACTGTAGAGATGCGGCTTTAAAGATGAGAATGGTTCTTGAAAGTTTCGTCGAGCGTTACGGAGATAAAGTACGCGGAGTAATGCACTGCTGGGGTGGAACACCGGTCGAAACCCAATGGTTTTTGGACTTGGGTTTTTACGTTAGCTTCAGCGGGACTGTTACTTTCAAGAATGCCCATGCAATCAAAGAATCAGCTGCGATGGTCAAAGGCGATCGCCTTTTAATTGAAACTGACTGTCCTTTTTTAGCTCCGGTTCCAAAGCGGGGTCAGAAACGCAACGAGCCATCTTACGTTCGCTTTGTCGCGGAACAAGTAGCTAGCTTGCGAGGGGAAACCTTGGAGTCAATCGCCGCTATTACAACTAAAAATGCTTGCGATTTATTCGGTCTGGAGCTATAGAAAGTCATTTGAGTGTTGATATCCTTCAAGCTAATTGAAAAATCTTACTTTAGGAGGAGGCAAAATGTGATAGAATTCTGTCCTCCGATTATGTTTGCTTGGGTCATAATAGTTAAATGACTCGGGAAATATAGTTAGCCGCCATTATAAAAAACGCTCAAATGAAATCAGTTTCATGTATCCGGTCTCCCAAGCGGGAATAATTAGTTGATAATTACCGCTTCAATAACTGGTGCATAAGCTATAACTAGCTTACCCATTACGGCTAAATATTTCATTTATAGAAAACTATTAAATCGGTTCTCAAGCTCGGGATAGTAGTGACCGGTCTCAAAATCAAAGCCATTCACCGAAAACCTGTCTTAATGCCGCGATTTAATTCATGAAAGTAAGTAGGATATCATCACATGTACGGCGGAAAGGTTCCTGCAATAGGGTTGATTAAACACTAAGACGGCATTGCTTGTTTGAGTAAAGTTGCCAAAAGGGAGGGGGAATGAGTAAAGGAAAGCAATATATACCTGATTTTATTAGCGAGCTTGTGGCTGAGCAAGAAAAAGGCAAAAAATCAACATGCCGATTCTTTTTTATCTTCTTGGAAAGGGAGGATCATTTTTTCATGAAACATGCCATCCATAGGCTGTTATATTCCATTTATCCACACGAAAATTTCACTACAGCCTCCTGAGTGTGATGAGAATTTCGCAACGAGACAAAACACAAATTTAACCCCTTTATAGATTTTAATATGGGCATGAATTACGACTCAATGACAGAACCAGGCTTCATGTTGCCTGATTTGATTGAAATTCAACGTTCTAGCTTCCGCTGGTTTTTAGAAGAAGGGTTAATAGAAGAGCTTAATTCCTTCAGTCCCATTACAGATTACACTGGCAAACTTGAACTGCATTTCCTAGGGCAAAACTACAAGCTTAAAGAGCCTAAATATGGTGTAGATGAATCCAAGCGACGGGACAGCACCTATGCAGTGCAAATGTACGTACCTACACGCTTGATAAATAAAGAGACTGGGGAAATTAAAGAGCAAGAAGTATTTATTGGTGACTTGCCTTTGATGACCGAACGAGGCACTTTTATTATTAACGGTGCAGAGCGAGTAATTGTCAACCAGATAGTTAGGTCTCCAGGGGTTTACTACAAATCCGAAATTGATAAAAACGGTCGTCGTACTTACTCTGCTAGTTTAATTCCTAACCGGGGAGCATGGCTGAAGTTTGAAACAGACCGTAATGATTTGGTTTGGGTAAGAATTGATAAAACTCGTAAATTGTCGGCTCAGGTATTGCTCAAAGCCTTGGGTCTGACCAATAACGAAATTTTCGACTCAATGCGTCACCCAGAATACTTCCAGAAAACCATTGAGAAAGAAGGGGAGTTTTCTGAAGAAGAAGCGTTGATGGAATTATATCGTAAGTTGCGTCCTGGTGAACCTCCCACAGTGATGGGCGGACAACAGCTATTAGATTCGCGCTTTTTCGATGCAAAACGTTACGATTTAGGTAGAGTCGGACGCTACAAGCTCAACAAGAAATTACGTCTCCAGATTCCAGATACAGTCAGAGTTTTGACTCCTCCTGATATTTTGGCATCTGTAGATTACCTGATGAATCTAGAATTCGATATCGGTAATATCGACGACATTGACCACTTGGGAAATCGCCGAGTTAGAAGTGTCGGTGAATTGCTACAAAACCAGGTTCGGGTAGGTTTGAATCGTTTGGAGCGGATTATCCGCGAACGTATGACCGTATCCGATTCCGAGTCCTTGACACCTGCATCTTTGGTGAACCCCAAACCATTAGTAGCAGCAATCAAAGAATTCTTTGGTTCCTCCCAGCTATCTCAGTTCATGGATCAAACTAATCCTTTGGCAGAACTGACTCACAAACGGAGATTGTCAGCCCTCGGTCCTGGTGGTTTAACTCGGGAACGTGCTGGTTTTGCTGTAAGAGATATTCACCCTTCCCACTACGGACGGATATGTCCGATTGAAACTCCTGAAGGTCCGAACGCGGGACTAATTGGTTCCTTAGCAACTCACGCGAAAGTAAATCTATACGGTTTCTTAGAAACTCCTTTCCGTCCCGTAGAGAACGGAAAAGTCATGTTTGACAAGCAAGCGGAGTACATGACTGCTGATGAGGAAGATGATTTACGAGTTGCTCCTGGTGATACTCCCCTTGATGAAAATGGCTGCATTATTGGAACTCAAGTACCAGTCCGCTATCGTCAAGATTGGGCTACCACAACACCAGAACAGGTAGACTATGTTGCGGTTTCTCCAGTACAAATTGTTTCGGTAGCAACAAGCATGATTCCATTCTTGGAGCATGACGATGCTAACCGCGCTTTGATGGGGTCAAACATGCAACGTCAAGCGGTACCATTGCTCAAACCAGAGCGTCCTTTAGTGGGAACTGGGTTAGAAGCTCAAGCCGCAAGGGACTCCGGGATGGTGATTGTATCTCGCACCGACGGTGACGTTACCTTTGTAGACGCAACAGAAGTTCGCGTTCGTCCCGCACCAGACCAGCCCGAAGAAGTCTACATTATTTCCAAATACCAGCGTTCCAACCAAGATACCTGTTTGAATCAAAGACCTTTGGTAAGAATCGGTGAAAGAGTTGTTGCAGGACAGGTTTTAGCCGATGGTTCTTCTACAGAAGGTGGAGAACTAGCGCTGGGACAAAATATCGTAGTAGCCTATATGCCTTGGGAAGGTTACAACTACGAGGATGCGATTCTAATTAGCGAACGCTTGGTACAAGATGACGTTTACACCTCAATTCACATTGAAAAGTATGAAATTGAGGCAAGACAAACCAAGCTTGGTCCAGAAGAGATTACCAGAGAAATTCCCAACGTTGGTGAAGACGCGCTGCGAAACTTAGACGAGCAGGGAATTATCCGCGTTGGTGCTTGGGTAGAAGCCGGAGACATACTGGTAGGTAAAGTTACGCCAAAAGGTGAATCCGACCAGCCACCGGAAGAGAAATTATTACGAGCAATATTTGGTGAAAAAGCCAGAGACGTGAGGGACAATTCACTGCGAGTTCCCAACGGTGAAAAAGGTAGAGTCGTAGATGTACGGATATTTACCCGCGAGCAAGGTGACGAACTTCCGCCAGGAGCAAACATGGTGGTGCGAGTTTATGTAGCTCAAAAGCGGAAAATCCAAGTCGGCGACAAAATGGCGGGAAGACACGGAAATAAAGGGATTATTTCCAAAATCTTGCCTTTGGAAGATATGCCATATTTGCCAGACGGTTCTTGTGTAGATATCGTCCTCAATCCCCTGGGTGTACCGAGCCGGATGAACGTAGGACAAGTATTTGAGTGCTTGCTCGGTTGGGCAGGTCATACCTTGGGAGTCAGATTTAAAATTACTCCGTTCGATGAAATGTACGGTGAAGAATCATCCCGACAAATCGTTCATGGCAAGCTGCAAGAAGGAAGAGATGAAACCGGCAAAGACTGGGTATATAACCCTGATAACCCTGGAAAAATCCAAGTTTACGACGGTCGTACAGGAGAACCTTTTGACCGAGCGGTGACTATTGGTGTAGCTTACATGCTCAAATTAGTTCACCTAGTAGACGATAAAATTCACGCTCGTTCTACCGGTCCTTACTCCTTGGTTACTCAACAGCCCTTGGGTGGTAAAGCACAACAGGGTGGTCAGCGTTTCGGAGAAATGGAAGTATGGGCATTGGAAGCATTCGGTGCAGCTTATACCTTGCAGGAATTGTTGACAGTTAAATCCGACGATATGCAAGGACGTAACGAAGCCTTGAATGCCATCGTCAAAGGAAAAGCAATTCCACGTCCAGGAACCCCAGAATCCTTCAAAGTATTGATGCGAGAATTACAATCTTTGGGATTAGATATAGCCGTTCACAAAGTAGAAACACAAAACGACGGTAGTTCCTTGGATGTAGAAGTTGACCTGATGGCAGACCAAAACTCTCGTCGTACACCACCCCGTCCGACTTACGAATCATTGACACGCGAGTCGATTGAAGAAGAGCAATAAGTGAGAGTTAGGAGTTAGGAGTTAGGAGTTAGGAGTAAGGAGTTAAGATTTAAGAATTATTATTCATTTATTTATTTATTCTTCTCCCAATTATCCACTTCTCCCCTTCTAGCTCCTCTAACCTATTACCCAATTTCTACTGAAATTATTTGGTTGTAATCCAATCTAAAATCCAAAATCCACAATCCAAAATCGTAATGAGAAATTCTCAAAATAATCAGTTTGATTACGTCAAAATTGGCTTAGCTTCACCAGAACGTATTCGTCAGTGGGGAGAAAGGACTTTACCTAATTCTCAGGTAGTTGGAGAAGTAACTAAGCCGGAGACGATTAACTACCGGACTCTTAAACCTGAGATGGACGGGCTTTTCTGCGAACGCATTTTTGGCCCAGCGAAAGATTGGGAATGCCATTGTGGTAAATACAAGCGAGTTCGTCACAGAGGTATTGTTTGCGAGCGCTGCGGTGTGGAAGTTACCGAATCAAGGGTGCGCCGTCATCGCATGGGTTATATCAAATTGGCTGCTCCGGTGGCTCACGTTTGGTACCTCAAAGGTATTCCTAGCTATATTTCTATTTTGTTAGATATGCCTCTAAGGGATGTAGAGCAAATAGTTTATTTCAATTCCTATGTTGTTCTCAGTCCCGGAAATGCGGAATCATTAACTTATAAGCAGTTGCTCACTGAAGACCAGTGGCTGGAAATTGAAGACCAGATTTACAGCGAAGATTCCGTATTAGAAGGTGTGGAAGTTGGTATTGGTGCTGAAGCTTTACTGCGATTGCTCGCGGATATCAACTTAGAGCCAGAAGCTGAAAAGCTGCGGGAAGATATTACTAACGCTAAAGGTCAAAAACGAGCCAAGTTGATTAAGCGCTTAAGGGTAATAGATAACTTTATCGCAACTGGTTCTAAACCCGAATGGATGGTTATGACCGTAATTCCGGTAATTCCTCCAGATTTGCGCCCAATGGTACAGCTTGATGGTGGTCGTTTTGCGACTAGTGACTTGAACGACCTTTATCGTCGGGTAATTAACCGAAACAATCGTTTGGCAAGATTGCAGGAAATTCTGGCACCAGAAATTATCGTCCGTAACGAAAAACGGATGTTGCAAGAAGCTGTGGACGCTTTAATTGATAACGGTCGTCGGGGACGTACTGTTGTCGGTGCAAACAATCGTCCTCTGAAATCTTTGTCCGACATTATCGAATGTAAACAAGTACGTTTCCGTCAGAACTTGTTGGGTAAACGGGTTGACTATTCCGGAAGAAGTGTAATTGTAGTTGGTCCCAAACTTAATATTCACCAGTGTGGATTGCCTAGAGAAATGGCAATCGAATTATTCCAGCCTTTTGTCATAAATAGATTGATTAGAGGCGGTATGGTGAATAATATCAAAGCCGCAAAGAAATTAATAGCTCGGTCAGACCCCCAAGTTTGGGATGTTCTCGAAGAGGTGATTGAAGGACACCCAGTCATGCTCAACCGTGCGCCAACCTTGCACCGTTTGGGTATTCAAGCATTTGAGCCAATTTTGGTAGAAGGAAGAGCAATTCAACTGCATCCCTTAGTATGTCCGGCATTCAACGCCGACTTCGACGGCGACCAAATGGCGGTACTCGTACCTTTATCATTGGAATCACAGTCGGAAGCAAGATTATTGATGCTCGCTTCTAACAATATCCTTTCCCCTGCTACAGGTACGCCGATTATTACACCCAGCCAAGACATGGTATTGGGAGCATATTATTTAACCGCAGAAAATCCTGGAGCAACTAAGGGTGCTGGGGGATATTATTCTTCTTTGGAAGACATAGTAATGGCTTACGACCAAGAGCAAGTAGACCTACATGCTTATGTTTATGTACGCTACGACGGTCAAGTGGAACAGGATGCAGATGACTCAAAACCCATTGAGGTTACTGATAACGAAGATGGGACTCGTACATTGAAGTACAAATACCGTCGCGTTAGAGAAGATGCGTCAGGAAATTTAATGTCTCAATATATATATACAACAGCAGGTCGCGTTATTTACAACATGGCGATTCAGGACGCTTTAGCGAGTTAGGGAATGGGTAATAGGTAATAGGTAAGAGGTAGTGGGTAATGGGTAATGGTCAATATTTGAAGATATTGTTTTGTAATTCCTATGAATGAAAAGTTGATTTTAAGAATCTTCCTTAAGACCACACTTTTTTATAATTCACAATTACCAATTACCAATTACCGATTATCGACTAACAACTAACAACCAATAACTAATAACTAATAGCCTTTAAAGTTTATCCCAATGGTCAAAATCTAAAACAAAAACATCCGCTGTTAAAATCCAAAATCCAAAACCCAAAATCCAAAATTGATATGACTGATAACATGATTTTCCGCAACCGCGTTGTTGATAAGAAACAACTGAAAAAGTTAATCGCGTGGGGTTTTACTCATTACGGTACAGCACGCACTGCGGTAATGGCGGATAAGTTGAAGGAATTAGGTTTCCGTTATGCGACTAAGGCTGGTGTTTCTATTAGTGTAGATGACCTGATGGTTCCACCTTCTAAGCGTTCGCTGTTGGATGCTGCTGAGGAAGAAATTCAGGCGACTGAGAAAAGATATCAGCGCGGTGAAATTACTGAGGTTGAGCGTTTCCAGAAGGTAATTGATACTTGGAACGGTACTTCTGAAGCTCTTAAGGATGAGGTGGTGAGTCACTTCAAGAGCAATAATCCCCTCAACTCGGTTTACATGATGGCGTTTAGTGGTGCTAGGGGTAATATTTCCCAGGTTCGTCAGTTGGTGGGAATGCGGGGTTTGATGGCTGACCCGCAAGGGGAGATTATTGACTTACCGATTAAAACCAATTTCCGCGAAGGACTTACCGTTACCGAATATATTATCTCTTCTTACGGTGCCCGTAAAGGATTGGTGGATACAGCGCTGAGAACTGCCGATAGTGGTTATTTGACCAGACGTTTGGTGGATGTTTCCCAGGATGTGATTATCCGCGAAACCGACTGTGGTACTTCCCGAGGTATTCCTGTTGTAGCGATGATGGAGGGAAATAAAACTTTAATTCCTATTTCCAGTCGTCTGTTGGGAAGAGCGGTTAATGAAGATGTAGTGCATCCAGAAACTGGTGAAATTATCGCAACTCGCAATACTCCGATTACCGAAGAACTGGCAGAAGAGATTGAAGCGGCTGGGATTAAAAAGGTAGAAGTTCGTTCTCCTCTAACTTGTGAAGCTGCACGCAGTGTTTGTCAGCATTGCTATGGCTGGAGCTTGGCACATGCGAAGATGGTTGATTTGGGTGAAGCTGTAGGTATTATTGCCGCTCAAAGTATTGGTGAACCCGGTACTCAGCTAACCATGCGTACCTTCCACACTGGGGGTGTATTTACCGGTGAAGTAGCACAACAAGTACGAGCTAAAGCTGATGGTACGGTTCGTTTCAAAGGTAAATTACGCACAAGACCTTACCGTACTCGTCATGGTGAAGATGCTTTGTTTGTAGAAGCAAATGGTACCTTGACTTTGGAACCCAGTGGTAGCCCTAAATCTGCTGGAATGGAAATTAGCGTAACTAAGGGTTCAACACTGTATGTAACCAACGGCTCTAAAATCAAGCAGGGTCAACTGTTGGCAGAGGTTGCTTTAGGTGCGAGAACTACCAGAATTAATACTGAGAAAGCGGTAAAAGATGTAGCTTCCGATATTGCCGGACAGGTTAAGTTTTCTGGTGTGGTTCCAGAGCCAAAAACTGACCGTCAAGGCAATACTACCACTACAGCGGTTAGGGGTGGTTTGATTTGGATTCTGTCAGGAGAAGTGTATAACTTGCCTCCTGGTGCGGAATTAGTCGTTGAGAACGGCGATGAAATCGAAAGTAATGGGGTAATTGCTGAAACCAAGTTGACTTCTCAACATGGTGGTGGTGTGCGCTTACCTGAAGCAACACCAGGTAAAAGTACTCGCGAAATCGAGATTATGACCGCTTCGATTGTTTTGGATAGGGCTGCTGTTACCGTTCAAAGTTCTCAAGGTCGTAATAACTATTTAATTACTACGGCTAATAATCAAGTATTTAACTTGAGAGCAACTCCTGGAACCAAAGTACAAAATTCTCAGGTTGTAGCGGAATTAATCGACGACCGCTATCGTACCCAAAGTGGAGGATTGCTGAAATTCTCTGGGGTTGAGGTACAGAAGAAAGGTAAAGCAAAGCAAGGTTATGAAGTAGTTCAGGGTGGTACTTTACTGTGGATACCTGAAGAAACTCACGAAGTTAATAAAGACATTTCCTTGTTGATTGTTGAAGACGGACAGTTGGTAGATGTTGGTGATGAAGTTGTAAAAGATATCTTTAGCCAAAGTAAGGGTGTTGTAGAAGTCACTCAGAAAAACGACATTCTGCGGGAAGTAGTAGTTAAACCCGGTGAACTGCTGATGGTTGAAGACCCAGAAACAGTTATGGGTAAAGACGGTACTTTTATCCAAGCTGGTGAAGAGTTCTTGGGTACTACTTTTACCGAATTACGCTATATCGAGTATGTAGAGACACCAGAAGGTCCTGCTGTATTGAGTCGTCCGGTAGTTGAATTCCCCGTACCAACTAATCCTGACGTTCCATCTACAACTTCAGTTGCTGAAGAAAATGGCCGCTCCATCCAGTTAAAAGCAGTACAGAAAATATCTTTTAAAGACTCAGAACGCATCAAGTCAGTAGAAGGTGTGGAACTGCTGCGAACTCAACTGGTATTGGAAATTGAGGAAGAAGGTGAAGAACATAGTACTTCTCCCCTAGCAGCAGATATTGAATTAGTGGCTGATGAAAATGACCCAGAAACTCAGCGCTTGCAGCTAGTAATTTTAGAATCCTTGGTAATCCGTCGCGATATTGACGCTGATGCTACCCAAGGAAGTACCAGTACCAGTTTGGAAGTAGTAGACGGTCAAACCATAGAACCTGGAGCAGTAGTAGCTCGTACCCGAATCTTATGTAAAGAAGGAGGTTCTATCCAGGGTGTCAAAGTAAGCACCGATGCACCGAGACGCTGTTTGATATTACGAACTGGGGATACTTTCACCATTAACGTTAATGAAGCTCCTACCTGTAAAGTAGGGGACTTGCTTGTAGAAGGTGGAGAAATTGCTCCAGGAGTTCTGGCCGAACAATCCGGACAAGTAGTTAAAGTCGGTGCAGCGAACCAATTAGCTGCTGGTGGAGAACAAGCGGGTATAGTACCAAGCGGTGGATCTGGCAGTCATTTTGTCACCTTGCGGATGGGTCGTCCTTATCGCGTTAGTCCCGGTGCAATACTGCAAGTAGATGATACTGATTTGGTACAGCGTGGTGATAACTTGGTACTCCTAGTATTTGAACGAGCTAAAACTGGGGACATCATCCAAGGTTTACCTAGAATTGAAGAACTATTAGAAGCTCGTAATCCCAAAGAAGTTTGTATCTTAGCCCGTAGAGCAGGTGAAGTTAAGCCAGTTTATGGGGACGGAGACGAAGCTATAGCGCTGAAGATTTTGGAAGCTGGTGGTGTAGTCACCGATTACGCTCTTGGTCCCGGACAAAATATGGTAGTTTCCGAAGGACAAACCGTAGAAACCGGACAACCGTTGACAGATGGCCCATCAAATCCCCACGAAATCTTGGAAGTATTCTTTAACCAAGGTTCCGATGATGGAGTTTATGCTTGTGCAAGTCATGCTTTACAAAAAGTGCAGAGCTTCCTGGTAAATGAAGTGCAGTCGGTTTACCAATCTCAAGGTATTGATATTTCTGACAAACACATTGAAGTAATTGTCCGTCAGATGACATCCAAGGTACGGATTGATGACGGTGGTGATACTACAATGCTTCCTGGGGAATTGATTGAATTGCGTCAAGTGGAGCAGGTGAACGAAGCAATGTCTATTACTGGGGGAGCAAAAGCACAATACACTCCAGTATTGTTGGGGATAACTAAAGCATCATTGAATACTGATAGCTTTATCTCCGCTGCATCCTTCCTAGATACAACTCGCGTCTTAACCGAAGCCGCAATCGAAGGAAAGTCCGACTGGTTGCGTGGTTTGAAAGAAAACGTAATTATTGGACGATTGATTCCTGCTGGTACGGGATTCAATGCTTATGAAGAGATGGGTATAGTTGATGACTATGCTGCCGACATGGCCAACAGCGTACTAGACGAAGTTGACGACCCCTTGGATATGGTTTTAGATGACCGTACTGCTCGTAACTACAATCTGGATTCACCAACCATGACTCCGGATTTTGGGAACAGAAGTAGTTCACCATCAATATTGAATGAACCATCGGAATTGATTGCGGATAACGAAGCTATCAAGGATTTAAGTCCGGTGCAAGATAGTAATGATTTGAATGCAAATAATAACGATAGCGTTATAGAGGATTTGAAAGAATTTGGTCTTGATACCAGTTTCTCTACAGATACCAATTTCTCTACAGACAGCGACTTTTCAACAGATGACGAATAAAGTTTTACTTGTTTTTTGTTGAAAGGAATAAATAATCAAAAATAAAGCAATCCCAGGTAATAACTGGGATTTTTTTATGGTGTTGAAAATGTGATTTCACATTGTTGGAAACCTCACCCCTTCCCCTCTCCTTATTAAGGCTACGGTGTACACACAAGTGGGTATAAAGTAGGGAGG
>CAKZYM010000684.1 GCA_937884685.1 uncultured Calothrix sp. | reverse complement strand
CTTTTGCTGCAAATAAATTTTGTACTAATTCTATATTTATTCCTGATGCAACAGCAGATTTAACTATGCTATGAGTTAGTTTGACATCATGATTAACTACCAACATTAAAGAATATTCATCACAGTTTACAGATTGAGAACTGTCGTTAAATGCAGGATGTTGTATTTCCCATTTTAAAAGTTTTACTAATTCTCTCAAATAAATTCCCTGAGTTATGCCTAAATTCACTTCCGATTTGAAAATTTCCTCTATCTTTCTAGCTAAATACGACCCTTTAGAAAAACCAAATATACCTAAACCTCCAGCAAATTTATGGGCTACTTGTTGCGCTTTATTTCTTAACTCTTCATCTAAAACATTCTCTAGCAATGCACTGACAGCTTCCTCTAAAATAGCGATACGTTGAATATTTTCTACTTTGAGTTTTTCCCAAGCTTGAGCCAATGCTTCCTTAGTTTGATGCTGTTTATTAATTTGTTGATTCTTTAGTTTCTTTTCAGCTTTCCTTTCAAAGGTTTTTACTTTATCGTTTGCGATTTCTTTGAGCCGATAACCCAAACCATACACCGTTTCAATTAAATCATTTGGTGCCCCAGCTTTAGTCAATTTCTGCCGTAAACCTTTAATATGGGCTGTAACTGTATCTTCTTTAGGTGCTTCTTCCATAGACCACAAATGGTCTAAAATTTCACCTCTACTAAAAACAATATTGCTATTACGAAGAAAAAGCTCCAGCAAACGATATTCTTTTGGAGTCAGGCTTAATAAATTACCGTTATAAGTGACTTCAGTGCTACCAGGATTGAGACGCAGTTTTTCCCATTCCAAAACTGCTTGTATTGGTGTATTTTTGCGACGTAATAAAACCCTAATTCGAGCTAATAATTCTGTAACTTCAAAAGGTTTAACAACATAGTCATCTGCTCCAGCATCTAATCCCAATACTTTATCATTGCTGGAATTTTGCGCTGTTAATAATAGGACAGGTGTTTGATAGTTATGTTCTCGCAACTTCTGACAAAATTTAATCCCATCGAGTTCTGGCAAAATCACATCCAGCAAAATTAAGTCATAGGTGAAAGACTCGACAAACTCCCAGCCCAGTAAGCCATTATCAGCTACATCCACAACATAGTTTTGTTTGCTAAGAATATTTTCTAAAACTTTGGCAATACATTTGTCATCCTCAACTACTAAAATTCTCATTTAAGACAACCTCTTAAACTTGGAAATTAAGCTTTTTTTACAGATTGACAAGATTTTATGGGGAACTTTAAATAATTTTTTTCACCATTAGAAAATCTATATCCAAATATTCGATATAAAAATGGTTTGCAAAAATTCTTTTGTTGAGATTCATTATTAACGAGTTTCTTACCTAAAAGTTATTGAACTTAAATAAAAAATAATTTTATTTACTTTTATTTATATTTAACGAGTAATTACTATACTTTTATCGCAAATAAAATTTACATAATTAGCAATTGAAAATTTGCCAAAATCAAAGATTTAAAGTTAATCAATAGTAGCTACAATCGTTATATCACCCTATAAGCAGAATATTCCAGTTGCGGCTATTTCTATCAATTAAGACAAGGATAATTCACAAATAACTAATTATCAGAAAAGTGAATACTGTATCCATGCTTCAGAAAATTATTAACTTTTGTAAAGAGAATAAGAGACTTCATTAGTTCTTCATTTTTGTTTACTAATGTACTTTTTATGTTGAGAGCTTGAAGAACTGCATCTTTATTGGCTCGCTTTTACCACCTCGTCGCATATACTTTTGCGACAGTCATAGCGATGAGGAGGTTCTTTAACCAAATTTTTTCACATCTTTTTGTAGCTAATTAAATCCTACTGTCGAACTTATGACTACAATCTCACAACAACCTAGCCGCTTTCCCTTGTGGGATAGGTTCTGCGATTGGGTTACCAGTACCGAAAATCGCTTGTATATCGGTTGGTTTGGTGTCTTAATGATTCCCCTTTTAGGAGTCTCTACTTGCGTCTTCATAATTGCTTTCATTGCGGCTCCACCCGTAGACATTGACGGAATCCGCGAGCCGATAGCTGGTTCGTTACTTTATGGCAATAATATCATTACAGGTGCTGTCGTCCCTACCTCCAATGCGATTGGCTTACACTTCTATCCGCTTTGGGAAGCAGCCTCTATGGATGAGTGGCTGTACAACGGTGGCCCTTACCAGATGATTGCTTTCCACTATATTCCAGCCCTTGCTTGCTATATGGGACGTGAGTGGGAACTATCTTACCGTTTAGGTATGCGTCCTTGGATTGCAGTAGCTTATAGCGCTCCTCTGGCTGCAACAACATCCGTATTCTTGATTTACCCCATCGGACAGGGTAGCTTCTCTGACGGTCTACCAATGGGTATCAGCGGTACGTTTAATTTTATGTTTGTGTTCCAAGCCGAACATAATATCCTGATGAATCCCTTTCACATGATAGGTGTTGCTGGAGTTCTAGGGGGTTCGTTGTTCTGTGCCATGCACGGTTCGCTGGTAACGTCTAGTCTTGTACGGGAAACATCTGAATCTGAATCTCAGAATTACGGCTACAAATTTGGACAAGAACAAGAGACATACAATATTGTTGCAGCACACGGTTATTTTGGTCGGCTGATATTCCAGTATGCCAGCTTTAATAATAGTCGTTCGTTACATTTCTTTCTTGCAGCTTGGCCGGTAATTTGTATCTGGGGTACAGCCATAGGTATTAGTACGATGGCATTTAACCTCAACGGATTCAACTTTAATAATTCCATTCTTGATTCTCAAGGTCGAGTACTTCCTAGTTGGGCAGATGTATTGAATAGAGCCAACCTGGGTTTTGAAGTTATGCACGAACGGAATGCTCACAACTTTCCACTAGACCTTGCATCTGGAAAATCTATTCCAGTTACTGTTTCGCTTAAAGCTCCAGCATTAGCTGGTTGAGGAAATTGTCTTAAGTCATTAGTCAAAACTCACCGACTAATGACCGACAAAATTTTTAGATTTTTTAGGGAGAGGGGGGTAGAAAAAATAATTTTTATTAACCCATCAGAATTAATAAAAAGGAGTATTAGTACTAAACCACATTAATTTTGAGGGGTAAAGAAGGATTTAGTTTCAAACAGATTAATCCTCTTAAATCTCTTCTCTCTGCGTACTCTGCGCTCTCTGCGGTTTTTTTATCAAACTCTGAGAACCACGCAAAATTAATGTGGTCGAATATTAGTACTCCGCCACATTAATTTTGACGGGTTTATAAAAGGGAGTTTTATTATTTTCTCCCCCTGCTCCCCCTGCTTGCCCTAACCCATCATATTTAATGAAAACGAGTATTAGTGGTGCATTTCATTAATTTTGCGGAGTCGGCACCAAACCCGCCAGGGACTGCAAGTCCCTGTCTAACAGCAAAAGTCCTCTTAAGAGGACTGAGGAATTATCCATCACAATTAATGAAACAGACCACTAGTAGTCAATCCAAAATCCAAAATCCGTCTTGGAAAGTTTGGGGGAAGAAAATCTACACCCCCAACGCCAGTTCCTACAACGGAGGGAACCTCCGCAACGGACTGGCTCAACTTTCCGCAAAATCCAAAATTAATAAAGAGGAAAAGCAATGAGTGTTGTTACAGAATTGATTCTTAGTGCTGATAGTGAAGCGAGATATCCTGCTCCGAAAGAACTGAGAATATTTCAAGACTTTCTTAAAACAGGAGACCAGAGAATTCGCATTGCCAGAATATTGGCAGAAAACGAGCAACAAATCGTCCAAAATGGCAGCATGAGATTTTGGGAACGCTGTCCTAATACCCCAAGTAATAGCGGAAACGAGCGCAAGACAGCTTCTTGTCAGCGCGACCAAGGTTGGTACGTGCGCTTAATTGCTTATTCGATTTTGGCTGGTAGTGAAAAACCCCTCGAAGAAATCGGCACTCTTGGTATTAAAGAAATGTATAACAATTTAGAGATTCCACTAAGGAATTTAGTTGAAGCTATGCGCTGCGTCAAAGAAGAAGCTGTATCTATGATGAGCGAAGAAGATGCTGTTGAAGTCGGGCCCTATTTCGACTACATTATTCAGGCTCTTTCTTGAAAAATTCTGCGCTCCGAGACTGAAAAATATAAAAACTTCATTTGGGAAACTATTCATCATGCAAGATGCAATTACTGTTTTAATTAATTCCTCTGATGTTCAAGGTAAATACTTAGATAGTACATCTTTAGAAAGGCTAGAAAATTACTTTCATAGCGGTGATATGCGAGCAAAAGCTGCTACTGCTGTCAGCGCTAATGCCAAAAATATTGTTACTCAAACTGTTGCTAAGTCTTTACTTTATACTGATATCACTGCCCCTGGTGGCAATATGTATACTTGTCGTCGTTATGCTGCTTGCGTGCGGGATTTGGATTATTTTCTCCGCTATGCAACCTATGCGATGTTGGCTGGTGACACTTCAATTTTAGATGAGCGTATTTTGAATGGTTTGAGAGAAACTTACAATTCACTGGGAGTTCCTATTGGTGGGACAATTCGAGCGGTGCAAGCAATGAAGGAAGTTGTAACTAGTATGGTTGGTAGCGAAGCAGGTAGGGAAATGGGTGTCTACTTTGACCACATTGCTGCTGGTTTGAGTTAAAAAGTGTTTTTAATTAATTCATAAATATTAGTTTGTAGTAGTTAATAGTTGATAGTTAAAGATTAAAAATTAATTATCAACTATTACCACCAGATTTCTGATTTTAATAAATAAAAACAGGATTTTCATGAGCATCATTACAAAATCAATTGTTCAAGCCGATAGAGAAGCTCGCTATTTAAGTGCGGGAGAATTAAGTGCTATTAAAGAATTTTATGAAGGTGGAGTTACTCGGCTTAGTCTTGCCACAATTTTAATTGAAAACGAACAAAAAATTATCGAAAAAGCCAGTTTAAAATTTTGGGAACGGTGTCCGGATACACCCAGTAATAGCGGTAATCGAACTTATCGAGCTTCTTGTTTGCGCGACCAAAGTTGGTATATTCGTCTAATTACTTATTCAATTGTGGTCGGAGATATAGAACCATTGGCGGAAATTGGCACTATAGGGGTTAAGGAAATGTACGAATCCTTAGAAATTCCCCTATCAAATTTAGTCGAAGCTATTCGTTGTCTTAAAGAAGTTTCTTTAGAACTCTTTTCATCAAAAGATATTTCTAAAGTAGCACCTTATTTTGACTACTTAATTCAATCATTAATACCTTGATTTGTCATTAGGAATTGGACATTGAGGGATAATTAATAAAGGATAAAAATAAATGAGTGTAAAAGTAAGTGGTGGTAGTCCAGTTATCTATCCACAACAATATCAAAGTTTACCTATCTCAGTTATTTCTCAGACGGAACAACAAGACCGTTATTTAAGAAGTAATGAACTTAAAGAATTAGAAGCGTTTTTTAGTTCTGGTGAGTTGCGGTTAAAAATTGCCGAAATATTAACTAATAAAGCTGATGAAATTGTTTCCGCTGGAGCTAACCGTATTTTCGTTGGTGGTTCAGCAATGGATTATCTGGAAAAGCCTCAAGAGCAAATAGGATTGCCGGGTTCGGGATACTATATTGGTGAAGATTATCTAACTGTAGCCAGAAGAAATCGCGTTATTCCTATCAAGGAGCGTCTCGAATCAATACAAGCTCCTAAGATTTTTGCTCCTTTTAAAGCTTGGTGGCAACAATTACGAACCCTTTATAGCGACAGAGACCCGCTTCCAGGAGGTTTTCGTTTCATCAATATTTCTCGCTATGGACCAAAAAGAATGAAAAGGTCTATGCGGGACTTATCCTGGTTCCTGCGCTACATTACTTATGCAGTTGTTGCTGGTGATGCTAGCATTCTTACAGTTAATGTCCGAGGATTGCGCGGAGTTATTCCAGAAGATGTGACGGAAGCTACTGTCGTTGCGCTCAAGGAAATGCGACGACAATCGGCAAGCTATTTACAAGAAAATACTGAAGCAACAAACATTATCAAGTATTATTTTGATGTTCTTATTTCTGAGTATTTAGAAGAAAAGCCTTCAGACAAGCTGAGAATTGGGGTTTCCAACGAGCAACAGGGTTTGGTGCTGCCTCAAAGTTATGCGATCGCGTCCGAAAATCGACCAAAATTTGTGATGAAGTCGGTGCTATCGGAGACAGAAAAGCAAAATATGATTAAAGCTGCTTACCGTCAAGTTTTTGAACGCGATATTACTGCAATTTATGCTTTTCCTGGTAGTGAATTAGAATCTAAGCTTAAGGGTGGACAAATCTCGATGAAGGAGTTTGTTCGCAGGTTGGGTAAATCTCGTCTCTACCGGACGCTTTTTTACGAACCCTATACAATCAGTCGCGTTATAGAATTGGCAATGCGTCACTTTTTAGGACGTGGTTTGAGTTCTCTTGCAGAATTCCAAGAATATTTTGCGGTTGTTACTAAAGGTGGTTTACCTAAATTGGTAGATACTTTAGTTGATTCTCAGGAATACTCCGATTACTTTGGTGAAGAAACAGTTCCGTACTTGCGGGGTTTGGGTCAAGAAGCTCAAGAATGTCGCAACTGGGGTCCGCAAATTGATTTATTTAAATATAGCGCTAGGGTTCGTAAAGTTCCTCAATTCGTAACGCTGTTTGGTAAATATCAAAAACCGCTACCCAATCAACATCCTTACGGTTGCGGTAACGACCCATTAGAAATTCAGTTTGGAGCAATCTTTCCTCAAGAAACCCGCAATCCCCATCCCGAACCGGCATTTTTCAACAAAGATGCTCGTCGGATTCTGATTAATTCGGAAGCTAACAATTCTCAAGTACGCGGTTCTTGGGTTGGTGTCATGAAGTTAGACCATGTAAACAAATTTGATGTCAACCCTCTACAAAATGGTCAAAATACAAATGGAAAGCAGAACGGGAAGAAACACCAAGAACTTAGTATAAGTTTGGCAAAACATTCTCCCGAAGCTGTTATTCACGCAGCTTATCGACAGGTATTTGGACGCGAGCTTTTACAAGGTCAACGTTTATCAACCGCAGAAATTAAACTCAAAGCTGGCGAAA
>CAKZYM010000683.1 GCA_937884685.1 uncultured Calothrix sp. | reverse complement strand
AGCAGAAATTAAGAAAGAGCGAGAGAAAGAGGAGGGAGAGAGGGAGAGAGTGAGAGAGTCCGGGAAGGAACAATCCCTCACTCCCATTTCCCCGACTCCCCCACTCTTAGCTCCCGGAACGCGAATCATAGTTACAAAATGTGACAGAGGTTGGACTGGTTCTGCTGGAATCATTATGTCCGAGTGGAACGGTGATTTCTGGGTATTGCTTGACCACGTAGTTGCTCAAGGAATGAACTCCAAGAACCTATTCAAACCCCATCAAATTCAGCCAGAATCCCAAAAAACAGTCATAAAACCAACTTCTCCAAAGCATATGTTTAGTGCAGCGGAAGTTGAAAAGAAAATCACTGAAGCTTTAGCGCAACGAGAGAAAGAAAAAGCCGAAGAAGAATTGGGAAAATTTGTAGAAATACGAGATGCAGCCCTCAAAGCAGCAAAAGAAGAAATAAATGCTGCCAAAAAACACGCGGCTCAGATGGAGCAAGCGAAACAAAAGCTAATCGAGCAATTAATAGCCAAAGATAACGAATTAGACCATGTTCGTGGCTTAGTAGAAGAAAATCAACGACTCGAACAAAGAATCCAAGATTTAGAAAAATCCCTCGAAGATTCCAATAGAGATAGCTGGGGTAATACATTTAACAAGCAAGCTGCGAAGGTAGTTAACAAAGAGTTAGAAAAAACGATTGAACCATTGATGTCAGAAGTTGAGCGGTTGAATAACGTACTTTCTCAAAAAGAGCATGAATTAACTCAACTTCAAGCACATAGCAGAAAACAACAGGAAGAATTACAGCAAAAAACTAATTCAAATTCGATTATTAATGAGTTTGGCGAGATGGGAGAACATTTAGGTTGGAATGGTTGGAGTAGTAAAGGATATCGAGCAAAAAATGGGATGTTGTATGGAGGAATTCATGCACTAACTGCTTTTATTTGTGATTTGAAAGTATCTCATCCAGATTATCAATACTCAGAAATTCCGTTTTAAATTGAGAACAAATCAGCTTTTTATATAATGCTGTCAATGTCTGTTGGTAGCAACTGCGTATAGCGAAAACAAACTATAAATAAGAGGCAAGCAATGCAGTGCCAAGAGAAGCAAGCTAACACTAAAAGAATTCCTCGCTGGTTGGCAAAATTTATATTGCTCAAGATTCAAAATAATCCCAATAATCAACAGAAATTCTTCACACTTCTAGAACCCATGACACCGCAAGAATGGTGCTACTTTTGGATACCTATTATCCATCCAGGAATAGAGATTCCTTACGATGGGGAACGGAATCCTCATGGCTATATGAAAGCTTGTACGGCAACGTTATCAGCATTAACTGGCTACAACCAAAAGACTATTGAAGGTTGGTTTTATGGTAAGTCATATCATTATTCGGTAGGTATATTACTGCGTTGCTTTCATTTGATATTTAAGGATTAGTACTAATCGCGGTGCGATACACATAGCATCGTAACTATTCTTAAGAAACAAAGTTCATTAATAAGAACCAACAACTGTATAGCTATATGTAAACCTGCTTTGATTTCTTCAGAGCAGTTTTTTTTGATTCCATATAAGAACAAATTTATCAAAAACATCATATGTCGTATAAAGCACTTGTCATTACGTATATCAAAAAAGTATAATACATTTAGATTGTCAATATTATCTTATCTGTATTACTCATGCCGAAGAAAAAAAATGATGAATCAATTACCCTGTCAGCGTTAGAAGAAGACCTGCTGACAGCCCTGTTTAGCAAAGAACTTTACGGGCTGCAAATTATAAATGCCATCAATGAGGCAAGTGAAGGCAAGCGTCAAATAGGTTTTGGTAGCTTGTATCCAACCTTGCACAGAATGGAGAAATAGGGTTTGGTAAAAGCGCGTTGGGGCGAACAAACTGACCCAGAATCTGGTGGTGCGCGGCGCAAATACTACCAAGTCACTGGTTTGGGAGAACAAATACTTCAGGAAACTCAAGAATATCGCGCTCAATTAGCTGGATGGAAACCAGCATTAATCGAGCGATTGGGTTTTGTGCGATTGGTTTTTAGTCAGATTGGAGTATAGGAGTATCAAACTATGAATTTATTTAAAAATATTGACAAATTTCTCAAACTTGTACCCAAGCTACCAATAATATTAAAAGCATTACTAATACCCGTGCTTGCAATACTTTCTTTTGTGTGTATATCCCCTGTATTAATATCGTTTATTGTCCTCTATTATGGCAAATCCTATCTAAAAGAATTCGTCGAAAACTTTATTGAACAAAAGAATCACTCGATAAATCTTATTACAAACAAACTAGAAGAAATTTACGATAAAGCAATACTTCAAATTGAAACTCTAGATAAAATTGATAATGCTTTAGGCAATAATACCTCACTACCCGTACAATACGAAATAGCTAAATCAATAGAAACTTTCCAAAAATCCAAACAAGGATTGCAAAATGCAAATGCCGAGTTCGATGAAGCGGTTAAATCGTTCTTCGATGATAATCCAAAATCCATACTAAGCCCAAAATTACCTTTATGGATATTATCGAAACTTAGAGAAGATTGGCGTAGAGACATTGTAGAGAAACGAAGTTCAGATATTAATTCGGGATGTACGGGGGTAGTTTTACAATTAAAAACGATTAAATACCTTATGGAAATGTATTGGGCTAACTTAATAATTAAAATTCAAGACTATAGATATGGTGATGCATCAAATAAAAGTACAAAATTATAAATAATTTGAGTTTTAATCATTAAATATAAAAGCATCTTGAATTTTATTTTCACAAGATGTTTTTAAATAAAATTAACACGAGTAACTACCTCTTAAAACATTTATGAATTTAACACTAACATGAGTAAATTGTCTAATTATTCAACGCAAGAGCCAGACGATAATCCTTACCGACAAATTGAACTGAGTATTGTTGAAGAACGCTTGCGTCAAGCTCGCCAAAGTTTCAATTTAGCTTTATTTACAACAGCCATATGCAGTGGAGTAACTGCGGGAGGGACAGCGCTTTTGCTTAATGGTACTGTTGCTCCTGGAACGCTCACTACCATTGGTGGTGTTGCTTCGTCAGCGTACTGTTTCAAATTTGCTAGAGATGCTAATGATAGGTTAGATAAAATTACTTCTGATTTGAGAAAGAGGAATTAATGGTGAGAATAATTCCTCTTCTCTTAATTTTTAAACTTTCTCCTTAAACGCTACTTTCTTCAGCCAAAACATTATTTACAAACTTTATGCCATAGTTTCTTGCTGCCATAGAATTAATTAAGAACATCAATATTAGTACGGATGTATATATTATCCAACTATGCAAATTGGGTAATAAAAAATATGCAGCAAAACCCATGACTACCAAGAATAAAAAACTAAAGCCAGCTAAATCTCTCGTTAAAAGAAACTTTTGATGTGCATCTTCAACTGCTGTCTTTGATTCGTGCTTCTTATATATTTTGTACCAAAGACGATTCTGCTCAGTTGGGTCACTCGGAAGATTACCAAATTTAGTTTTCAAGATATTTGGGTCTATTCTAGGGTCTTTATCCATAAAATAAGAAAATGCTCGACACCCCGGAAGTGGTTCTTTGATTCTCCAAAAAACAAGTATTGCTTTGAAATTAGAACTAAGCTGACCGTTTATAACTTGTGCAAAAATACTGGAAACAAGCAACAATGGTGCTGATGTAAGCAATTTCTCTAGAATTGACTCCATAGCTGTATTAACAGATATTCCCAAATCTAAAATTAGGAATATTAAGATGTTAACAATAATGTAGGTGATGATAGACGAATTGTTTTGTTGATTCAAAGATTTTGCATCAGTGGACATAAAATATAATCTCCCAATTGAATAAAAAATTTAGGATATCGATGCCGATACAGCATAATACGTGACTGGAGTCCGTATCAGTAAAACCGAAGGAAGAGTTCGGCTGTTTGCAATCTTCTTAGCTGTTTGTAAGTCCTGATTGGAAGCACCCGAATCGGTAAGGTGACTGTGCCAAGTTCCTAAACAGTAAAGCGTTCCATTGCATGATGATAAATATTTTTCCAACATATTCCCGGAAGTACCCAACACAAACTCAAACCGCGAACACTGACTATTTTCCGGTGCTGGTAAAACATCTGTTACTACAAAAGCTTGCTGCGTCTCGAATAATCGACCAACAAGAATACCGCCGGTTTCAACATTGGGGTAATTGGCACAATCTTAGAGAATCTTTTGATGGGCAGGG
>CAKZYM010000682.1 GCA_937884685.1 uncultured Calothrix sp. | reverse complement strand
CTGTATAGGGAAGGTTATATTATTAATCTAAAAAATAAATTTGAGATTTTTGTGAGGAAGCTTTATTTTGGAAAATTTACAAGATGCAATAATCTTTTACAAAATAATGACAGCTTTAACTGCAGAACAATTATTTTAGCAATTAACTTCCTAACCGTTACATAATAAATAGACAAATCTACCCATCATCACCTTTTCATTCGCAAATATTGTGAAGCACCAACATGATTTAAGTACAGTTTAAAGAAAACTCATTACCATAATATAAAAGACTAGTAAGATAACGAGTATATAGTTACTCCAGAGCTTTTCTTTATCTTCTTCGACTGGTTCGGTCTTAGAATCGTCATTTTGATTTAACCATTCTTGGAAAGGATTGTTTGTTTTATTCTGCGATAAATTAACGTTATCTTGTTCTCTTCTTTCAATTTCGCTGTCTATTTTTGAAAGCTGTTCTTGTATATCTTGAGTCTCACCTTTAAATTGCATAATTCTGTATAGATTCGCAAGTGTATATTTAGACTGTGTGTTCATATTATGCTCCGGCTAATATTACTCAGTTAAAAAAATCTATTATTTTTATTTTCTTCCCTAAAAAAACATGTTGCGGAGTAATTTTTTAAGTAGTCAAAGCCTTTACCCCGCCTCTAATAATCAGAATAAAGATAAAATATGAGGAAGCTGTGAGGGAATATAGGTATATTCGTAGGAAATAATTGCTGGCTAATAATATCGGCAATATCTTGCCAAAGAGTGCCACGCTTAAGAGTTGCTAAAATCTAACTAAGCTGAATTTTAGAGAAACTCAACTTTTATTTGACTAAGGATAAATAACTAGAAAGAAAATTATCATCGTATATATCAAGGAATATCCGCCAATTTATAGACGATTAGGCTAGTACCTTTATCTTCTATCAAAGCGTTTGCTGGCTTTTGTAGTATCCATACTGATACAGCTATATCTCCCACCGAACCACTAATATTAAAGCTTATGAAACAAATTAAGGTAGCAAGCGCATTCACAGGTAAAAAAAGCAATAATAAAACGCCGATAAAACTTAAGATTACTAAAGGTGAAAGCCCAACAATTAAGTATTGATTTCTTCTGAGATAAACTCCTCTAGGAGTAGCAGTATAGACAAGAAGACCTTTGAATCCAAAATGGCTAAATTTCCCCGTCAAAAGCCAGAAAAATAACCCGTGGATTGCTTCATGTATTACGATTACCAGAGGAGTTGCCAGCACTGCACCCACTACCCAAGTTGAGGGAATTGTCATTCTCCAACCCCCCTGCGGTAAAACTGTAAAGATATTTTCGGGAATTAATAAAGCTGCTGAGTTCGGACGAAGGAAAGGTATTAAATTGGTTAAGCACCAAATACTAGCACAGAGTAAAATTGCCGCTAACACGCTCAAACTAAGTAATACAAGCTTATTTTGCGATAGATTAAAAGTACTTTGTCGTCGATAAGTTTTTGGTAATTCAGTAAGTGGATTCATATGTTTTTACAGTGCAGTTATGTTAAAAACTGAAAAATCCTTCTAAGATATGATTCTAAAATAAATAACGATGACGCTAATTTAAAATGCCACGAAAAGTTATTGTTGCTTCCGATGCTCAAATTGTGGTCGATGCTGATGCTGCCGTAGCTAATCGCGGAGGTAATGCTGTTGATGCTGCTACTATAATTTCTATGTGTGTTTGATGACGGCATCAATAATTGTGTCCCAATCATTTCGATGAAGCTCGTGTGCTGTTCCTTCAAGGGTTAACAAAGTGGCATCGGGAATTTCCTTGGCAAGTGTGACCCCGTTTTGATAGTTAACCATTGGATCTGCGGTACCGTGAATAACCAAAGTTGGAATATTGATTTCCCCAAGCCGATTGGAATAGCGATCGCCACCTGAGAGGAGAGCATAGATCGGAAGACACACGTCTGAAC
>CAKZYM010000681.1 GCA_937884685.1 uncultured Calothrix sp. | reverse complement strand
CCTCTCCAGAAATATGAGTGCAGAAATTATTTGTGTCGGTACGGAAATGCTGTTAGGAGATATCCTTAACAGCAACGCTCAATATATAGCGCTACAGTTAGCTCAATTAGGTATTCCTCATTTCTATCAAACTGTTGTTGGAGATAATGTTGATAGAATCAAGCAGGTTATTGAAATTGCTAGCAATCGAGCGGAAATACTAATTTTTACTGGAGGTTTGGGACCTACTCCTGATGATTTGACTTGTGAAACCATTGCCAATTTTTTTGGTTCTCCTTTAGTCGAGCGTCCCGAAGTTATAGAAGATATTACTAGAAAATACAAAACAAGAAATCGTACCATGAGCGCGAGTAATCGCAAGCAAGCTTTAATACCAGAAGGAGCAGAAATTTTACCGAATCCTACGGGAACGGCTCCTGGTATTATTTGGCAACCTCGTGCTAATTTAACGATTTTTACTTTCCCCGGTGTACCTTCCGAAATGCATCGAATGTGGGAAGAAACTGCTGTACCTTATCTAAAAAATCAAGGTTGGGGGAAACAAATTATCTACAGTCGAATGCTGCGATTTTGGAACGTCCCCGAATCTGCTATGGCTGAAAAAGTTTCTGCTTTACTCAATTTACCCAATCCCACGGTAGCTCCCTACGCTAGTAAAGGACAGGTAAAATTACGAGTTTCTGCAAAAGCAAGTTCGGAAGCTGAAGCAGAAAGTTTGATAGAACCTGTAGCTAAACAAATTCAAGAAATAGCTGGTTTGGATTATTTTGGTGCAGATGACGATACTTTAGCTTCGGTAGTTGGTGATTTATTGCGAAAAAATGGGGAAACGCTTTCGGTCGCTGAATCTTGTACCGGGGGAACTTTGGGAGGAATGTTAACTGATATTGCGGGAAGTTCCGATTATTTTTGGGGTGGTGTAATTTCCTATGATAATTCGGTAAAAGCTGGGATGTTAGGGGTTAATTCAGAAGACTTAGAAAAATATGGTGCTGTAAGTTCGATAGTAGCCGAACAAATGGCTATAGGTGTGAGAAAACAACTTGGCACAACTTGGGGATTAAGCATTACAGGAATCGCGGGACCCGGTGGAGGTACAGAAACGAAACCGGTAGGTTTAGTGTACGTGGGTTTAGCAGGAGAAAATGTAGTCGAAAGCTTTGAATTTCGCTTTAATCCCGTCCGGGGTCGGTCTTTGATTCGTCACTTCAGCGCTTGTAATGCTTTGGATAGTTTACGACGGAAGTTGGTAATTAGTAATTGGTAATTTTTGCATTACATTCTTTATAAATGTAGAGACACTGTAGTGAAACTTCCCCCGGATTTTAATTTGTTTTTAGAAATTGATGAAATTGTATTATCAGTTGAGAATATAAATACTACAAATATGATTCCAAAAATTGTCAATCAAACTGCTGGGGAATGGGCATTTGATAAATTAGCTAATATACTTTCACAATCATTGTGGGTTGATGTAGAAGAAGTATCCGCTCAGTAAGTTGGGGTAAGAAGAAAAAATAAAAAGTAACAAGGTACAA
>CAKZYM010000680.1 GCA_937884685.1 uncultured Calothrix sp. | reverse complement strand
ATTTCACGGAAGCGGATTTACCGGAGTTAATGCAGTTTCTTCACCTCCGTGGAGTCAAGGGGTACGTCACCTTAAATACTTTGGTTTTCCCCCAGGAATTAAAACAAGCACAGCGCTATATTAAATCAATTATTGCTGCTGGGGTTGATGCGGTTATCGTTCAAGATATCGGAATTTGTCGTTTAATTCGCCATATTTCACCGGATTTTCCCATTCATACTTCTACTCAGATGACGGTAACTAGTGCGGTTGGGGTGGAATTTGCAAAGGAATTGGGTTGTAATTTGGTGGTGTTGGCTCGGGAATGTTCGATTAAGGAAATTAATAAGATACAAGAGCAGACAGAAGAAAGTTCCTTACCCTTGGAAGTTTTTGTTCATGGTGCTTTGTGTGTTGCTTATTCCGGACAATGTTTGACTAGTGAAGCTTTGGGAGGTCGTTCGGCTAACCGTGGTGAATGTGCCCAAGCTTGCAGGATGACCTACGAGTTAATCGCAGATGGAAAAACTATAAATTTAGGCGATCGCCAATATTTGTTGAGTCCCCAAGACCTTGCTGGGATTGATGTTTTACCTGATTTAGTAAAATCGGGCGTTAGTTGTTTGAAAATTGAAGGACGTTTGAAGTCGCCAGAGTATGTAGCGAATGTAACATCTGTTTATCGGGATGCTTTGGATAGGTTAGAGGTCAAAGGTCAAAGGTTAGAGGTTAAAGGTTCTAAGAAGTCTGAGGAAAAATACAATTTGGAAATGGCTTTTTCTCGGGGGATTTATACGGGATGGTTTGAGGGAATTAATAATCAGGAATTGGTTCACGCTCGGTTTGGTAAGAAGCGTGGGGTTTATTTAGGGGAAGTTAAACGGATTAATAAGGAAAAGATAGTTATTAAATCTAAAGCACCGATTAAACCCGGTGATGGTGTGGTTTTTGATTGCGGACATCCCGAAGGGAAGGAGGAAGGAGGTCGAATTTATGGGGTGGAATATCAAGCTGGGGATGTTGTTCTTAGTTTTGGGAAGGGTAATTTAAATTGGTCGCGGATTCATGTTGGTGATAAGTTATGGAAAACTTCAGACCCGGAGCTTGATAAGCAGGTAAGACAAAGTTTTTCTGGAGATAAACCGAAGTTTCAGCGTCCGATTGATATAGAAATACATGGGGAAATTGAAGAAAGTTTAATTGCTATTGCTCGCGATGAAATCGGTAATTTGGTAAAGGTTGAATCTGGAATTACATTAGTAGAAGCGCATAATAAACCTTTAACAACAGAAAAATTACAAGAACAATTCGGACGTTTGGGAAATACTCCTTTTTATTTAAAAGAGTTAACAAATAGCATTAATGGTGAATTGATGTTACCTGTGAGCGAATTAAATAAAATGCGTCGAGAAATTGTAGTTAAATTGGAAGAATTAAGAAGTCAGCCTAAACGCTGGATAATTAATGAAAATGCTTCTTTGAAAAATTTACTTCCTTCTATTAATTCAAATAATTCAACATCTAATATTTCTGATTCTGCAAATTTAATTGTTTTAGTCAGAAATTTAACTCAATTAGAAGCTGCACTGAAAACCGGAATTACAACAATATATTGCGAATTTGAAGACCCAAGGAAATATAAGGAAGCAGTTGAAACAGTTAAAAAATATTCTCCCTCTCCCCATCTCCCCCTCCTCTTCGTTGCTCCTCCGAGAATTACAAAACCTTCGGAAAATTGGATTTTACAGCAGGTAATTAATTCTAATGCTGATGGTTATTTAATTCGGAATTACGACCATTTAAAGTTTTTTGCTGAAGAAATATGTATTGGAGATTTTTCGTTAAATGTAGCGAATCCTTTGACAGCAGATTATTTTAAAAACAAGTTTAATTTAGAGCGTTTAACTGCTTCTTACGATTTAAATATTCATCAACTCCAAGACTTATTAAAAACCTCTCCTCCCGATTGGTACGAGGTGACAATACATCAACATATGCCGATGTTTCATATGGAACATTGCGTTTTTTGTGCTTTTCTTTCCGACGGTACCGACTTCCGCAATTGTGGAAGACCTTGCGAACAACACGAGGTGAAGATAAAAGATAGAGTCGGAACCGAACATGTTTTACAAGCTGATGCTGGTTGTCGGAATACGGTTTTTAACGGTACCGCTCAAACTGGTGCTGAATACGTACATAAGCTTTTAGATTTGGGTTTGCAGAACTTTCGGATTGAATTTGTAAATGAAAATCCGGAAGAAGTTGAACAAACAATTTACAGATATCAACAGTTAATTAATGGTGAAATTAAAGGTTCTCAGTTGTGGAGAGAATTAAATTTACAGAGTCAGTTGGGTGTGACTCGGGGGACTGTAGCTGGTAGATAGTTGTTTTTCTTAACTACAACTAGGAGCTTCTATATGAAAAGACTTATTACGAGTAGCAACAAGTTCGATTTCTCCTTTTGAATTACGAATAAAACCAGTTGCTTCTATGATTGGTTTTTTTTGATTATCAACTCTAGCGCTAGGGTTTTGAGACGATGTATTAGAGGATATTTTTTCTTGATTAATTAAATCAATTACTTCAACTAAGATTTTATTTCCATTAAACAAGTTGCTGGGATTTTGTGGTACACCCCTTCCCGAAACAACAAATTTGTTTTCACTAGAAGTTCTACATCCAGCTTGAACTGTCGTTGTATTTTCAAAATTAGATGGTAAGTCAACTAAACTATCAACGGGATTGAAATCAAGCTGCTCCAACATTACTTGTCCGTTTAAACCAAATTTAGAACTTGCAGTAATATCGCTTTTTTCTGTAAGCTTGTTTCGCTGCTCTAAGCCGAACAGACCTTGAGTTGTGATACTAATATTACCGCCATTTCCTTCCACTGCATTGGCAATAATATCGCTGTTTTCTAAACCAGTAATTACAGGAGATTTAATAGTAATATTTCCACCGTTACCAATCCTTAGAGACTCCGTATTAATTAGAGACTGATTTCTCATCAACAGTATTTCTTGCAACTTTAAACTAATATTGCCACCATTTCCAGATTGAGTAGAGGTAAGGATATTACCTCCGTTTCTCATATCTAAAGTTTTCCCAGATAACATGATATCTCCTCCTTCACCATCTTTAGCAATGGCAGTCAAACTACCTTGGTTCTCAAGAGCAATAAAGTTAGAATTAATCTCTAAATTACCTGCATTTCCAGTATTACTCTCATTAAGAACTGAAATTTGTCCTCCATTGAGAACACGTAAAGCAGGGGTATTAATACTCAGGTTTCCAGATTCTCCTGTTGGTAAAGGTGGTAATCCCAAAGCTTGACGAAAAGGTGTTTGCCCTATTTGACTTGCGGCTGATATTTTACTAGGAATAGTTACTGAATCGGCAACAAATTGACCTGTAACTGCAACGGATTCGGAAGCATTAATAGTCACATTTCCAGCGTTACCACTAGCTAGAGTCTGAGAATCTATAGAGCCACCATTGCTCACCTTAATTTGACCTGTATTAACAGTTATATCTCCAGCATCACCAGAAGCAAAAGCAGAAACTACTAAATTAGATGGAAACAATGAATTCCTTGAAACTCCCGATATTTCTATAAGCTCTCTCACTTGGACTACCATATTACCACCATCACATT
>CAKZYM010000679.1 GCA_937884685.1 uncultured Calothrix sp. | reverse complement strand
TAAGTAGTGATGCATTACATTTATTCTGATGGTTTTTTTCTTCGCGATTGTCGGGAGACGTAAAATTTTACGTCTCTACAACACATCAAGGTTAATGTAACAGAGCAGTAATAGAAGGAATAATAATTTATTCTCAAAACTAAAAATAAGAATCAAAATTTTCCGACTCACTTTTTATTAGTTACTGTTCACTGTTCACTGCTCACTGTTAACTGTTTTTGACGCATCCACAGAGCTAACAATATCAAACTCAATAAACCCATCACCCCAGCTAAGGGGTTATTATTTACACCAGTTACCCATTGTGGAACGGTACCGGAATATTTCACTAATTTCCCTACTTCAATAATATAGTTACCCCAAACCAAGCCTCCGTGAAGTCCAATAGGTAATCCCAAACGACCCCTAGTACTACGTTTTGCCCAAACACAAGCTAAACCCAAAAGTACTAATCCGAAAAATTGTGGCGATGTACTTATAATTACCGGCAGAGGTTTAATAAAATGGAGTACGGCAAAAATAATCGCAGTTGCCCAAACTACCGATTTAGAATTGTAATCTCGCTGCAATTCATCATAGATAAACCCACGGAAAAACAACTCTTCAGCAAAGGCTACACCTAAACCGGTAATAAACCCTTCCAAAACTAATTGCATTACCGAAAAACTAGGTTGCTCGAAAACCAACCAACCTAACATCCCTTGTACAAAGAATAATAATAAAACGCTAATCAGTCCAATTGCTATACCCCTGAGCAACTCGACTCCATTTTTCCGTGTAAACTCCAAACCGTAATGAGGAAATGCTGGGGTTTGTTGATGAATATATTTACTCCACCAAGGTAATAAAAATAAAAATTCAATAGCTAAAATACCCATTGCAAAAATAGTCCGGGTATTTTCATCTTTAACCATAATGTATACTGCTGCTGCATAAGGCAGCCACGGCAACAGCAAAGTTAAAATAAAACAGCCCAACCTTATAGGGGCAGGGCGTTGAGATAAACTAAATAAGCTAATTTTCATACAATGTCATTTTTATTGGTAAAGATTGAATAACAGCAAACAGATTTTATAGTATCTGATGTTTCTTTACCATGCTGGTAAAATGACGGTAACTAGAAGAGTGAAAGTTTCTTTTCTTTAATGTTACTCTTCTGGCTCAATGGTGCTACTCAACCCATGAGTTTTTAGAGTCTCGCTATAAAACTCGGCATGCTCTTGAGCACAAGTAATAACTAAAGCGAATCCATTTGTATGGGCTTCCATCATGATGCTTACAGCCTGTGGTTGGCTGAGGCTCGGTACTGTGGTGATTAGTGTCTGCACCACATACTCCATAGCGTTGTAGTCATCATTATGGAGCAAAACACGGTACCGAGGCGCGTGCTTACGGGTTGTTGAACGCTTCTCTATGGTTTCGACTGGCACGGTTAGTATGCTATATAGGAGGGTTTATTTTCTACACGTTACTTAACACTTATTTAAAATATTGTATCGCATCTAATTGCCATACACGAAATAGAAAAAGTGTTCTGCGGTCGATTAATTATTGCACTGCATAATAATCATGGCGAGAGTAGTAGCTTACTTTTCAGTTCCACAGGTGACAAATTAACCCCGACAACTTAAACTCAAGCTTCTAGAATAGAAAAAATTCCTTTTCGTTGTATTAACTAGTAAATATGGAGATAGAAGCAAATTTTCAAGTTGGACAAATAGTTTTTCTGGAATATGACGACGACAGACTATATACAGAAGTTATTCAAGTGGTAGTTGAACGCGATTTGTGTTGGGTGCGTCCCTTACTACTTGTTAATCAAGAGAGCGAATCACAACAAATAACTGATTTGCGCTCTACCTCCGACTTGCTCTGGCCAAAAAATTTATTTCAACCAGCTTTAGATACACAAGTGATTGAACTATACTCTCAAATTTTAGTAAAAGAACCAGAGCCAGAATTATCTCATACAGCTAAACAAAAACTTCATCAGTTTATTCAGCGACTTTGGCAAGCAAATAAAAATTAACCGTAACGGGATTTCGGATTATTGAAAGATTTTTTATGGAAGTACAGCATAATGTATCAGCGTTTTTTCAATTAACGCTTAATCCAACTTAATAAATTATCAAAGGTGGTACATTACGACTGTAAATAGATTTACATTAATATTTAAGTATTCATAATGTCGTAATGCACTCAGCTTAATGTATAATAGCTAGCAACCTTAAGCAATCTGAGAATAAGAAGAAGTTGCTTGAGGTACTTGAGGTGTACGATAAGGATGACTAATTTCAAATTCGCTTGGGTCAGAACAGCCAGTTTCTGACATAAAAGTTTGCACAACTTCACGATATACAAACCATTGTTTATGAAGATGTCTAATTAGCTCTGGCTCCATTCTAAAAACATCAGAATTCTTAAATCCCGCTCTGGATAACCATTCGTAAATAGAAAGGGTTTCGCCATTATTACCGTGAAGCATTTTTCCTCCGAATCTTGTTTAAAATGAGGGCAGGATACGCCTCAAAGATGCCACCTGAAGCGCAATAAATTTATTTCAAGCAATAGTTATAAATGGGAACCAATTAATAATAGTGGTTGATTGTGCTACGTTCCGAGATCAGGAAAAGTAGAATAAAGAATCAAAACCCGCGGAAGCAAAGGTCAAAATTCAAAAATATTTATAGCCAACAAACTGTTGATTCAACCCAGGTATGAATATCTATCCGAGTCTAGCTTGAAATCATAAAAAGAAAATCCGAAATATCACCCTATTAGGCAGTTGATACTTTTAACATAAATATATATTAGGTCTGATAAATTTTTGTGCTGCGACAAATCGAGACACACCTGCAATACAAGCGTCAACTCGAAGCAAACATAAATTTATTTTCCTAAAAACGAAAAGATGATTCTATCCTTCAAAAGTAATAGATTTATACTTTTGGGCATATGGTGAATTAAAACTTAATAAGAAGGTTGATTTACTTTTCCAGAATACTAATAATACATCATTTAACCATCAATTTAATCAAAACCTGGGGGAATCCCCCAAGCTTTGCTAATTCCCCTAGCTGTATAACCTTGAGAATAAAGGCTTTCCGAGTACTTTAAATTTTATTAGCTTGAGGGAATTATCCTCTCATATAGTGTATTCAACAGATAAACAAATCAAGATTTCATTACTTCCTGTTTTTTCAATGATGTAGAAAATTTCTTATGTTAAAACTTACTTATACCGATGATAAGATAAACTTAGATTGCTTAAAACAACCTTTAGAAGATTGGATAAATACAAGGGTGCTTGTCAGTGTACGAAGCTCTACGAGTATTTGTATTAAACCTAGCACGGCTTCTATTTTGGTACCGGTGGACTCACATTTAACTGCTCAATTAGAGAAGTTGAACAGTGAAAATATAGTGGAATTCTGCCGCTGCGATGCTGATTCAGTAGAAATTGTCTTAAAAGGTACCTGGTTGACATCATTCATCGCAAGTGAAACAGGTATATTTGTCACTGAAATCGAAGATAAAGCAGAATACTTATTGCAGAACATATTTGAGCGGGAATTCTGTCACGCTTAATTGACTTAAATAATTAACCACTCCAAATAATTATAAATTTTTAGTTATAAATATTTCA
>CAKZYM010000678.1 GCA_937884685.1 uncultured Calothrix sp. | reverse complement strand
ATAGGTGTGAGAATTAATTGTACTGTTGTAGATTTTTTTTCTAAAATCAAAGCTTGATGAACTTCGACATCAGTTAATAAAAACTTGTTTATTTCATCTTTTGTTTGATTTTCATAGAGATTACTAGCCGCAGCTAATACCATTTCCACATAACCAGAAAATGGCATAATTACCGTATCAAAAACTTGATGATGCTGTAAATAAACAGGATTTTCTTGATTTATTTGATTTTCAAAATGAATCGTTTCTAAATTCGCTATATCAATTCTTTGTCCTAATAAAGGATGTATATTACCAGTATTTATTCTAGACAATTTATGATGATTCGCAGCTTCAATCCAATAACGCTGACGTTGAAATGGATAAGTTGGTAATACAACCCGAGTTCTCAAATAATCTTGGTCAAATCCACGCCAATTAATATTAACTCCATTGACATACATCTGAGCCAAACTTGAAAGCATTATTTGCCAATCTTGTTTATTATCCCCTTCACTCAAACTCGATAAAAATAATATTTCTGTTGATGAATCTTCTGATAAAGTTGATTTAATTCCTAATTCTAAACAGATATCACAATCCAAATCTTTTATATTCTCAATTCCCCCAGTAAATTCAACTGATTGTAAATTATGCTCGCACCAATAGGTCGCACTTGCAATTTCTGAACCAATTAATTTACCGGTCATTTGAGAAAATATTTGAATTTGAGGAAAAGAATAATTAATTGAATTTGCTATTTGTTCAAATTCGTTTTTATCACTACTTACTACTAACTTCAATCCATCTTCTAAACTTAAAACACCACTAACAGTAGCAGCAACATATTCTCCAATACCATCTGCAATTAATACATCCGGATTTACACCCCAAGATGTCCATAATTTATATAAAGCGTATTTTATGGAGAATATTGCTGGTTTGGAAATTGGAATCAAATTTTCATTTTCTGTTCCCTCTTCCCCATTCCCTATTCCCTTTATTGATTTTAGAATTTCGTTGCATTCATCTAAAGCTTTTCTAAAAGTTGATTGGGTTTGATATAGTTCCCAACCTATATTGATATATTCGCTATTGTCAGCGGTGAATAGAAAAGCAATTTTAGGACGTTTACTTGTGGATGTCACACCTTGAAATAACCTTATCCCTTCTCTAGCACCCCCCTCCTTAATAGGTCGAGGGGATGGGGGTGAGGTTTTTCCTTCTACTTGATGAGGTGAGGTTTTCTGATAATTTGATAATTGCTCTATCGCTTCAAAGCTAGACCCAGCAACGATACCCATACGATATTGAAAGTGCGATCGCCCTATATTCCCACTAAAACAAATATCCGCAAATTCAACATCACTATTGTTTGTCAAATATTCTTGACAATTCTTTACAACATCTGATAATCCTTGCTCTGTCTTTGCTGATAATGTCAGTAAATGCAAAGAACGCTCTTCTCCCCCCCTGCTTCCTTCACTTCCTCCGCTCCCTCCGCTCTCTTCTAATACCACATGAGCATTGGTACCGCTCATCCCAAAGGAACTAATACCAGCTAAACGCTTTTCTTGATTACCAATATTCCAAGGTGTAAGTTCGGTCGGTATGTTAATCGGTAATCTTGACCAAGGTATATGGGGATTTGGATTCTGAAAATGCAAATGGGGAGGAATTTGTTGATTCCCTAGCGCTAGGGTTACTTTAATTATGCTCGCTACTCCCGCTGCTGCTTCTAAATGTCCGATATTGGTTTTGACGGAACCTATTGTTAAAGGATTATCTTCGCTTCTACCTTCACCAAGTACTTTCCCTAGCGCTAGGGTTTCGATGGGGTCTCCCAAACTTGTACCCGTTCCGTGGGTTTCTACATATTGAATTTGTAATGGTTTTATCCCAGCATTTTTTATAGCTTGTCGAATTACGTTTTCTTGTGCTGAACCGTTGGGAGCTGTTAAACCGTTGCTTTGTCCGTCGTGGTTAACTGCTGAACCTCGAATTATTGCCAGAATATTATCTCTATCCTTAATTGCATCGGAAAGTCGTTTGAGTACAATAATTCCGCATCCTTCCCCCCTCACGTAACCGTTAGCAGCTGCATCAAAGGTTTTACAGCGTCCGTCTGGTGCTAATGCTTTCAATTTACAAAAACCAATTGTTGGTTCTGGGGAAAGCATTAAACTAACTCCACCAGCTAAGGCTAAATTGGATTCCCGATTGCGGAGACTCTGACAAGCTAAATGAGTTGCTAATAAAGAACTAGAGCAGGTTGTATCTAATTGCATTGTCGGTCCTTGCAAGCCTAATGCATAAGATAAACGTCCCACGGCAATACTGCGGGTATTACCCAAACTGCTGTAAGCATCAATACTATTTACATCGCCAGAATTAAGGCTGAATTTGGCATAATCATCGAAGCTGATGCCAATAAAAACCCCTGTCTGACTACCGTTTAATTCTTGTACGCTTTGACCGGAGCGCTCTAAAGCTGTATAACTTACTTCCAATAACAAACGCTGTTGCGGGTCCATTTTCGTCGCTTCGCGGGGAGATATACCGAAAAATTGCGGGTCAAATTTATCTACACTATCAATAAATCCACCGTAACGAGTATACATTTTCCCCGGAACATCTGGGTCGGAATCGTAATAGTCATCAATTAACCAACGTTCGGAAGGAATTTCACTAATTGCATCAATACCCTCTCGCAACAGTTTCCAATATGCTTCGGGAGAATTTGCACCACCAGGAAACCGACAATCCATTCCAATAATTGCAATTGGTTCGGTTTTTGCTTGTTCTGCTGCTTCTAATTTACCTCGCAGCGAGCGCATTTCTACAAGTGCTTCTTGCAGTAGGGAACGATAATCAATTTTTGCATCATTCTGATTCATTCGCTTCCCCTCCCTTTAGCTGTATTAATTTCTGCTGCAAGTAACTGTGCTAATTCAATATTAAAAGAATTCTCAACTGAAAATTCTTCTGTATTTTTAACAGCATGAAGCCATTGTGGTAATTCCTGTAATAAATCCAATTCTGTGACAACCGCAGAAAATTCTGATATTGGTGACAAAATACAGGAGGGGAAATCTGTAGACATAAGTGCAAAAATCGGAAATCGATTGGTTCTAATTCGTAATTTGAATTGAGTAGATTATTTTGAGTAAAAAGTTCTTTTCTATATTAAATGGCTGTAATACATTTACCTTTCTCAAAATAGTACATTTGCCTGTCTTAAAAAACACGCTAGTAAGGATACAAAATTTTTTGTTTTCGATAAAACTAACGAGTATCAAAAAAAACTCTGCGTTCCTCCGCGTTAAAAAAAAGATATAAGCTGAAAACAGCTTTAATTATACGCTCAACTTCTCAAACGCGATAACGATATCGTTAAAGTCTTGGTCACCACCTAATGGTAAGTCTTCAAAACCAAAGGTATTATCGTTCAACATCTTGATATGGTCGAAGTTATCGCTACCGTTAGAACCATTATAAGGTAAGTAAACGGTTGCTTCACCGCTTCTAGCTGATTCTAAGGTTTCGTCAACAATAATCATTGGAGCAATTATAGAACCCGCTTCCATTTGAATGGTTCCGCTTTCTATATTATCGTCGCTGGTTTCAAAAGCTTGTTGGTGAACGATATTTTCTAAAGCTGCTTGTAGATAACCATCAGCCCCTGGTGCAAGATTATCAATATTACCGTCAATATCATCAACAGCATAAAAGTAAACTTGGTTATCAAAATTTGCTTCTCTACTGATGGTGTATTCAGCAGTTATTTCCCTATTACCAAAACTGCGTAAGTCTATGATTTCTGTGATATTGTCATCCACAACAGGAGTAAGGATTAGCTCTTCTAGGCTATCTAAGATGGTAAAGTTAGCTGTTTGAGCATCAGGATTGATTTCATATCTGTTCCCCTCTTCAATGGTGAAAGTGGCTATTTCTTCTCCTTCTGTTTCCCCATCATTCGCAACTGCTAGACTAATCTGAGCATTTTGCTCTGTAATGGTAAAGTTTAATTCTTCGGAAGCGTCAATGTTACCAACTTGGGGGATTAAACCTTCTGTAAATTTAGGAATAACGTCTTTAACTAATTCTTCTTCAGTCCTACCATTGACTAAATCAACATAGGTAAAATTATCTGATGATGAATACCACATATTAGAACTGAAACCCAGACTTCCTCCCCGATGTCCAACAACTGTTCCTAAGTCGGGAGTTTCAAAACTCATCATTCCTAAACCATAGGAATATCCTCTACCTGTATCTACAAGGGTAAACATTTCGGAGCGACTAGTTTCAGAAAGTAGTTCTCCTCCATATAAAGCTCTAGCAAATTGGGTTAAATCTTCGGTATTAGAAACGATAGCACCGCTAGTCCATGACCAAGAAAGATTAGCAATAGAAACATCATCTAAATTACCATCTAGGTCAAAATCTAAATAACCACTAACGTAACCTCCTGGTATCTCTTCTTCTTGTGCAAAAAAAGTATTTTCTAGATTTAGAGGTTCCAGAATTTGTGACCTAATTTCCGCAGCTATATTATTACCTGTAGCTGCTTCGATAATCATTCCAGCCAAAATATAGTTGGTATTAGAATATTGCCAAGATTCTCCTGGTGCAAAAAATGGCTGCAAATCTTTGGTTAATTCGACCAATTCTTCTGGTTGCCAATCTTTTAAAAAGACAGTGGGGTTAAGTAAAGCTTGTTGCAACAAAATAGCGTCATATTCAGCAATTCCACTAGTATGATTGAGTAATTGCCTAATGCTAATCTCGTCGGAGTTAGCAATATTTGTTGTTACTTCTTCTGGTAACCAATCAGTTAGGGTATCGTCGAGAGTTAGGGTTTGTGCTTCTACTAACTTTAATATAGTAGCTGCGGTGAAAGTTTTAGTAATGCTACCAATTTCAAAGCGGTCTTTTGTCGTTAAAGGAGTATTATTTTCTATATTCGCTATACCAGCAGCTTCAGACCAATTTCCTAAAGGGGATGTAATTGCAATAGTTGCTCCTGGTATTTCTGCTGTAACTTTTTCTTTTAAAGCAGCTTTTAACTGGGGTTGAATATCCTTACTAAGGGTTATTTCACCACCTTGAGTTTCAATGGAATTGAGATTAAATTCCGATAAATCAGAACTCTTAATAGTTACAGTTGTTCCTGATTCTGGAGGTGTTTCACTGAGGCTGAAGTTAAGTAAAGAAACTGTTTCTTGAGACTCAATTAATAATTCTGGTGTGCTGGTAAAACTAATTATTGGTTTGATGATATTTGCTTCATCGAATGTATCGAAGATAGTAAATGTACCAGTTTGAGAATTTGCATCTACTTCGTATTCTTCTCCTGGTTCCAGAGTAAAAGTTACTGTTTCTTCTCCTTCTGTTTCTCCATCGTTAGCAACTGGTAGACTAATTTGAGCATTTTGTTCTGTAATCGTGAAATTAAAATTTTCGTCCGTAATTCCTTCTCTAAATGGAGGTAAAATATCCCGAACTAAATTATCCCGAGAAAATCCGTTGATTAATTCGATATAAGTAAAATCATCTTCTGGGGAATACCACATATTCGAGCGATAACCCAGAGTTTGTCCCCGATGAATGTACCAAAAACGATTGGGAGATTCGATGGTTCCCACTCCCAAACCATAGGAAGAATAGTTACCAGAATCAACAGCAGGGATAGTATCAAGCATTTGCTCTAATGTTTGAGGTTCGAGCAAATCACCTTTAAATAAACTTCGAGCAAAGGTATCCAAATCTTTGGTATTGGAAACCATAGCACCAGCGGCCCAAGTCCAAGAAATATTGGCTATGCTAATATTATCTAAAGTTCCGTCTTCATTGAAATCCCAGTAACCGCTAATGTAACCCCCAGGAATTTCTTCTTCTTTAGCAAAAAAAGTATTTTCTAAATTTAGAGGTTCAAGAATACGAGTTCTAATTTCCCCTGCAATATTATTACCTGTTACAGCTTCTACTATTAATCCTGCCAAAATAAAATTGGTACTGGAATATCTCCAAGATTCTCCTGGTTCAAATAATGGTTCTATATCATCAACTAAATCTACTAATTCCTCTGGTTCCCATGCTTGTAAAAATATAGTAGGGTCTGTTGCTGCTTGGGTAAATAGTTCATCTACATAATCAGGAATACCGCTAGTATGTTGTAGTAGTTGTTTTATAGTAATTTGTTCAGAGTTAGGAATATCAGCAGTAATACTCTCAGGAAGCAATTTAGTCAGAGTATCTTCCAAACTCAACTTACCTTCTTCAACCAACTGTAATACAGTGGTTGCGACAAAGGTTTTAGTAATACTACCAATTTCAAAGCGGTCATCTGGCTGCAAAGGTGTATTATCTTCTAATCTAGAAACACCACTCGCTGCAAACCAACTACCGAAAGGAGCAACAATAGCTACCGCTGCACCAGGTATTTCTGCTGCACGAGTTCCATCCAAAGCATTTTGTAGCTGTTGTTCTAATTCTTCATCTAAGCTAATTTTACCTCCTTCAACAGTAGCTCTAGTCAAATCAAAGTCAGATAAATTAGGCGCATTAATTTTTACAGTAATACCAGTATCTGATGGTGGTTCGCTGAGAGTAAAATTATATAGAGAAATTGTTTCTTCTGATTCAATTAAAAATTCTGGCTCGGTAGTAAAACTAACAATTGGTTTCATTTTATTTAACTAATAATTTTACAGATAAATAATGTAGAGACGTAGCAGTGCTACGTCTCCAAATATCGTCGGACAGCGGAAAATCTTTGTATAGTGAATTACGTAGCTTGCGTAGCACGAATTACAAATTACGAATTACGAATTACGAATTACGAATTACAAATTATCCCTCTCCTTAGCAGCATTAATTTCTGCCTCTAATAACTGCGCTAATTCCGAATCAGACATAGACTCTAAATCAGATGAATTATCTGTTGATATTTCTTCAGACAGAGGAATTGATTCTAACAATTGATTACCTGTTGGATTTGCATTATCCAAAGTTTGAGCGAGATAATTACTCAATGATTCAATTGTAGGAAAATTCCACGCGATAGTGGGTTCAATAGCACGGGGATAATTCAACCATTCCTGTAAATCCTGAGCCAATTCCACAGCAATCACCGAATCAATACCATAGTCAGCAAAAGATTTATTTATATCTATGCTGTTTTCAGATATTTTCAATTCCCTACTCAACCAGTTGATTAACCAGTTTTGGATGGAAGGAGCGGAGGGAGCAGGGGGAGCAGGGGGAGCAGGGGGAGCAGGGGGAGAATTTATTTCTTTACTTCTTACTTCTTCCTTCTTACTTCTTACTTCTTGACGTAAATATTCGTCTAGTTCCCAGTCTTCTCCGGGAAGGGTTTGTTCAATATCGCCGATACTGTCTATATAATTAGATATTAATTCGGTGCTTTCTTGAGAAGATAAAGCTTTGGGTTGGGAATTTAGTAAAGCTTGTCTGAGCTTCTCTTCAAAATTAAATTTTACCCATTCTATAGCGCTAGAGATTGATTGGGAAGGTGAATCTATTTGGGTATGATGTAAAGCAGCCCAAAGTATCGCAAAAGTTGCTATTTCTCCCGTTATTATCGCAGCCCAACGAGTTGCAGATAACCTCACCCCTGTCTCCTCTCCTTGATAAGAAAAAGGTTGTTCGCTAGTAAGGGTTGAGCTTTCCCCCTCTCCTTGATAAGGAGAGGGACGGGGTGAGGTTCTTTCATAAATCTGATTAGCTGCTAATTGCAATTTCTCAGCTATTTCCGGAGCTTGCAAATTTTCACGAATAAAACTTGCTAAACTTCCACTTTCATGAATCGCTCTTGAACCTAAAAACATATTTAATGTCTCTGTAGGTCCTTCAAAAATACGTAAAATTCTCGCATCTCGTAAAATCTGCGGTGCTATATTCGTTTCTATATAACCCCGTCCACCCAATACCTGCACCAAACTATCAGCAGCTTGCCAATAAAATTCGGGAGCAGCGGTTTTACAAGCGGTGTATATCTCTGGAGGAATCGTTTCTCCTGCATCTAATCTTCGAGTCACTTGAGAAACTAAATTTTCTGTAGCTGTAATTGCAGCAGTAATTTCACTTAAACGCTTGAGTACAAATGGATTCTCTAATAATTTACCGGTAGAAACAGAACGACGAGAACTATAACGCAACATTAATTGAGTACAGCGCTTCATTCCTCCCACACTCGCAGCGGCGATCGCCAATCTCCCATACATCATCGCGTCTTGTGCGACCTGCATTCCAGCACCTGGCTGACCCAACATCTGTTCTGCACTCACCAACACGTCATTCAGGTAAACGGTATTCTGTACCATCCCCCGCATTCCCATTGTCAAAGCTTCTTGACCCTGACGCATACCAGTACCTTTTCGCACTGCAAACCCACTAATCCCCTGCCAACTACCATCATTATTCTGATGTCGTACAAATACATTAGTAACACCAGCCCAAGCAGCTGAACCGCTCCAAATTTTTGTACCCTGCAACCTCCACCTATCACCATCAGGAATTGCTTGAGAAGTTATCCCTTGCGGATTTGAACCAGCACCAGGTTCGGTAATTGCAAAAGCTGCTAACTCTCTTCCCGTAGCCAAAATAGGCAATAATTCATCTTTTAAAGCCTTGCTACCGTACCGTAAAATCGGACGAATTCCCAGAATATTATTTAATCCCACAAACAGCGATAAAGTAGGGTCAATTGCTCCCAACTGTTGCAAAACCCGCATCGTGTCATAATTATTTAATCCCAATCCACCATATTCATGAGGAACCTGCATTCCCAACAATCCCCGATTGCCAAAATCCAATACAATATGAGGTGGAATCGAACGACGCTCATCAATCAAACGCGAATTAATATAACTACCCGCATAATCCCTCAACCAAAGAATCAATTCATCCGCACCAACCTGACTCTCCCTCTCTCCCTCACTCCCTCTCTCCTCTGCTCCCCCGCTCCTCCGCTCCTCTGCTACCCCGCTCCCTCCGCTCCCTCTGCTTCCAATCGCATTCAAACTATCATTCTCAAAATCCGCACGACAAGCATACCGTTGCACCTTACCGCTAGTCGTTTTCGGAATACTTCCCGGTTTCAGTAAAACTACCGCAATAACTTGTAATTGATGCTGCTTTGAAATTGCTGCTCGAATTGATTCAACTACACCATCAACATCAACAGTTCGCCAACCTTCCCGCTTCACCTCTTGAACTACAACTAATCCCTCTTCCTTAGCATTTCCAGCAATTTCTACACCAAAAGCAGCACCACAACCTGGCTGTAAACTAGGATGACTTTGTTCTACCGTTAACTCAATATCTTGCGGGTAATAATTCCGACCACGAATAATAATCGTATCTTTAATTCTTCCAGTAATATATAATTCCCCTTCCCTAATAAATCCTAAATCCCCAGTACGTTAATAAAATCAAAACAACGATTCCTCCGCAACACCAACACACACAGCAAAAAAAAAATAAAATCAAAACTAAAACATCAACCAAAAAC